>JALUTW010000186.1 GCA_027021685.1 Chromatiales bacterium
ACAAGGTGACGCTGGATGGGTATCACATGCAGGCCCGCGAGGTGACGTTCGGGGAGTACGACGTGTTCACGCGGGCCACGGGCCGGCCGTTGCTGAAAGGCCGGGGGCTTGAAGTGGGCATGCCTGAACGTCAACCAGACAAGCCGGCCTCACCGGACTGGCATGGTGCGCGGGCCTATTGCAGGTGGCTGGGTGAGGTGACGGGGTTGCCGTTCGACCTGCCCACGGAGGCGCAGTGGGAGTATGCGGCGAGGAGCCGTGGGTACTGGGTGGGGTTTGCCACCGACACGGGGAGGGTGAAGCTGGACCGCAACTTTGCCCGTTACGAGCGGTATGGGCACGAGGTGGGGAAGTACCCGCCCAATCCGCTGGGGCTGTATGACATGAGCGGCAATGCCTTGGAGTGGACGCTGGATTGGTACGCGGCGGACTATTACGAGCGCTCGCCGGAGCGCAACCCGCGGGGCCCGGAGGCGGGGACGAAGAAGGTGATGCGGGGTGGAAGTTACTGGGAGTCGCCGGGCGGGTCCACGGTGTACGGGCGGCGGGCGGTGAAACCGACGAGAACCGTTTACGGCAATGGCTTCCGCTGTGTGGTGAACGTCTCCGAGCCGCTGCCCGGGGCGAGGGTGCCGGATCTCGAGGCCATCGATGCCTACCTGCGGCCGCGGGAGGATTTGCCGGTCAGGCCCATGCCCCGCATCCATGGGCCGTAGTTCAGAGGACGGAGGACGGAAGACGGAGGACAGGGGGGCGCAGGGTGCGGCGGTTTCGCCACCATATCCTGCGGCTCTATCTCATTTCAATTCAACAGGCACCTCTGCTTTCTCTGCGCCTTTGCGTCTCTGCGTTTCAGAGGACAGACGACGGAAGACAGAGGACAGATGACCGTGCGCGGCCGCACCGCTGGCGGTGGCCGGTGCGGCAGCCTTGCAGCCATGGGGTAAACTGATGGCCGGGCACGAAGCCGCAGAGGCGGACCATGCACGAGGCGAGGACCAGCGACGAGTCATCCGGCCGCGTTTGGGCGGAGGTGCCCCGGGCACGGGGCCGTTCGCGCCTGGCCCGTGACGGGGCCACCGCCACCCGGCGGCGGGTGCGGCGATCCGCGCGGGCGGTGGAGGACGGCACGGAAGAAGGCGGATTGTGCTGCACCGCCTGCGGCCGGCACATCACCCACGCGGCCCAGGCCTGCAGTGTGGCCGGGGCCCACGATCACCGTTTCACCAATCCGCATGGCATCGGCTACCGGGTGAGCTGCTTCGCCACCGCACCGGGAGTGCGCACGGTGGGACCGGAGACCGACGAGCACACCTGGTTTCCCGGGTACCGCTGGACCGTGGCCGTGTGCGCCGGCTGTGGCGGCCACCTGGGCTGGCGCTTCCGTTCCAGCGAGGCCGGATTCTACGGCCTCATCACGCCGCGGCTGGGGCCCTGCGGGGACGGGCCCTGATGCCCGCCCGCGGCGCGGGGAGGCACGGGGGCATGCCCTGGTTGAAGGCGTTCCTGCGCCGCGGCGCAACGGCGGGCTGGCTGCTGCTGTTGCCGGTGCCGGTGTCCGCCACCACCCTGGGCCGCCACACCGATCCCATCGCCCCGGTCATCCTGGGCGTCACCGGCATCCTGTTCTTCGCTCTCCTGGGCCGGTTCGCCGCCCGCCGCCTGGGCCAGCCCTCGGTCATCGGCGAGCTGGTGATGGGCATCGCCATGGGCAACGTGCTGTATTTCTTCGGGGCCGACTTCATCACCATCCTGCGCGAGGGGCCGGCGGTGTTCGACGTCATGGGCCTGACCCTGCGCGGGGTGGAGCTGGAGGCCGCCGCCCGCCAGGTCCTGGGCGGGGGGGACCACGCCCGCCTGCTGCAGGCGCTGCTGGGTCCCGCCGGGCCGGAACTGATCCAGGTGGCGCATACGGTGGACGTGTTCTCCCGCTATGGCGTGATCTTCCTCCTGTTCCTGGTGGGCCTGGAGACCTCGGTGGAGGAGATGCGGCGGGTGGGCTGGGAGTCGGCGCGGGTGGCGGTCATCGGCGTGGCGGCGCCCTTCGTGCTGGGCTTCGCCGTGGCCCGCACCCTGATGCCGGAGCTGGATCTCAACACCGACCTGTTCGTGGCCGCCACCCTGGGGGCCACCAGCGTGGGGATCACGGCGCGGGTGCTGCGCGACCTGGGCCGCAGCCGCTCGGCCACGGCGCGGGTGATCCTGGGGGCGGCGGTGATGGACGACATCCTGGGCCTGGTGATGCTGGCCATCGTCTCCGGCATCATCGTCGCCGGCGGCGTGCAGGTGGACACCGTGGCCAGCACCATCCTGCTGGCGGCCCTGTTTCTCGCCGCCGCCTTCTGGCTGGGACCGCGTTTTCTGCGCCTGGCGGTGTGGGTGCTGCGGCGGCTGGACATCGTCGAGGCCAAGCTGTTCGTCTCCTTCCTGTTTGTCATGGTGCTGGCGTGGTTCGCCAACTTCGTCGGCCTGGCCACCATCGTGGGGGCCTTCGCCGCCGGCGTGATTCTGCACGACGCCTACTTCGTGCACTGGGGCGACGCCCGCGAGCACCGGTTCAGCATCCGCGACCTGGTCGCACCCCTGGAGGCCATCCTGGTGCCCATCTTCTTCGTGCTCATGGGCATCCAGGTGAAGCTGGAGAGCTTTTTCGACACCCGCGTGCTGGTGGCCGCCGGCGCCCTGCTGGTGGCGGCGGTGCTGGGCAAGGTGCTGTGCGGTCTGGGCGCGCGGCGCGAGCACCACCGGCTGGCGGTGGGGCTGGGCATGATGCCCCGCGGCGAGGTGGGCCTCATCTTCGCCTCCATCGGCAAGAGCCTGGGCGTGATCAGCGACTCCCTGTTTTCCGCCGTGGTCCTGATGGTGGTGGTCACCACCCTGCTCACCCCGCCGCTGCTCACCCGGGTATTGCGGCGGGCACCCGGCACCGCGCCACCGGGTTAAAATAGACGGCGGAAGACCCGCCGGGAACCACCGTGGCCTTTGCCTACTACCAGCGCCTGAGCCCCCGCCAGCAGGCGGTCTACCGCCGTTCCGACGCCATCGACGCGGTGGCGCTGCCGCCGGACGCGGCCTGGCCCTCGCGGGTGACGGGGCTGGCCGGGGCGCTGGCCGGCGGCGACCGGGTGCTCACCGCGGTCATGGCCCAGCGCCTGCTGGACGCCCTGGCGCAGGCCCTGGCCGCGCCCCTGCTGCGGGTGCGGGTGCTGGAGGCGCGGCCCCACACCGGGTGCGAGGAACTCCACGGCCTGTATCAGCCGGCGGCGGACGGCGAGGCGGTGATCACGGTGTGGATGCGCACCGCCCGCCGGCGCCGCCTGGTGAAGTTCCGCACCTTCCTCCGCACCCTGGTGCACGAGTTCTGCCACCACCTGGACTACGAGGTGCTGGGGCTGGAAGAGTCGTTCCACACCGAGGGGTTCTACCGGCGCGAATCCAGCCTGGTGCGCCAGCTCCTGCACGGCACGGGGTTGTGATCCGTGGCCGTGGTGGTGCCGCCGTCCGCCCTGGCGCCGGAGACGCTCACCGCGCTCATCGAGTCCTTCGTGCTGCGCGAGGGCACCGACTACGGCGAGCGCGAATGCAGCCTGGCGGAGAAGGTGGCCCAGGTGCGCGCGCAGCTGGAGCGGGGCGAGGCGGTGATCCTCTACTCCGAGCTGCACGATTCGGTGACCATCGTGCCGGCTCCTTGAAGATAGGGACGAGGGACGAGGAGCTGGTGCGTTCAAAAAAGGGACCGCCGGCGCCGCTGCCGCGGCGCGCAGGCGGTCAAGGGCCGCGGAGGACGAGCGGGCTCAGCGCCGGCCGAGGCGGTAGTCGTCCAGATACTCGAGGTCCACGCGGCGCTGCTGCGCCCACTGGCCGGGACCGGCTTCGCCGGCGGCGGCCTCGCCCAGACCGTCCACGATGAGGCGGCCGGCCTCCACGCCGTGCTCGCGCAGCACCGCGGCCACGGCCTCGGCGCGGCGGCGGCTCAGTTCCAGGTTGGCCGCAGCGCTGCCGCGGGGATCGGCATGGCCGGTGACGGCGAGCATGGCGCGCGGATGGGCGACCAGGTACTCCGCATGGCGGGCCAGGAGGTCCCGCTGTACCGCGTCCAGCTCCGCGCTGCCCGGGGCGAAATGGACGGTGTAGGTCGCGGGCGGCTCCGGGGCCGCTTGGGCCGCGGCGGGACCGGTCTCCGGTTCCGTGCCGGCCACGGGTTGCGGGACCTGTGCCGTCACCGGCGGCTCGCCGGCCGGTGCCGGAACGGACGGGGCATCGTGGCCGCGGGCCGCGCAGCCGGTGGCGGCCAGGGCGGCCAGGACGGGAATGACGGCAATGGACTTGGGCATGGCAGTGCTCCTTTCGTGGTTGTACCGGAGCCTGCATTGCACCGCGCGCCGGGGGCGCCGGGCGGGCACCGGCGGGCGGCGGCGGGATGGATGATGGCGAAAGATGGCGCTCAGGCCAGGGGCAGGTGCACCTGGAACACCGCCCCGGACGGCGGATCGTCGCGCAGGTCGCGCGCGCTCACCGTGCCGCCGTGGAAGCCGGCGATGAGGCGCACGATGTACAGGCCCAGGCCCAGGTGGGGTTCGTCACCCGGCTTCGATCGCACCGAAACCATGGAGGCGAAGAGGTCGCCCTGGTCGCGGGGCAGGGGCGGGCCCTGGTTGGCCACGGTGAGCACGGCCTCGTCCCCCTCCCGGCGCAGGCGGATCTCCACCGGGGTGCCGGGCTCGGCGAAGTCGCAGGCGTTGGCCGCCAGCTTGTCCAGCATCTGGGCGGCGAGCTCCGGGCTGCCGGCCACGGTGACCGGCTCCGCCTCCAGGCGGAAGGTGCAGCGGGGGAAGGCCAGCCGGTAGCCTTCCACGCAGCCCCGCACCACCTCGTCCAGGCGGAAGGGCGCCCGGGATTCGGCGGCCACCGTCTGCTCCAGGCGGCTGGCCTCGCGCATGCGGGTGAGGATGCCGCCCAGCCGGTCCAGGCCCTCGCGGGCCCGGGCCAGGCAGGCCCGGGCGTGCCCGTCGCCGGTGCCCTGCTCCAGGTTTTCCAGCGAGGAGCGCACCACGGTCACGGGGGTGCGCAGCTCGTGGGCCAGGCGCGAGTTCATCTTCTCCAGGTAGCGGTTGTAGCCCGCCAGGCGCTGCAGCATGTCGCGGATGTCGCGCGCCAGGTCGCCCACCTCGTCGCCGCCCGCGGCCAGGGCCGGCACCTCGCGGATGCGGCCGTCGTCGGCGATGGCGGCGCGGGTGGCGTCGCGCAGGCGGCGGATGCGCCCGGACAGGCGGGCGGCGAACACCAGCAGCACGCCGGCCGCCAGCCCGAAGGCCAGCAGGCTCAGGTTGATGAGGATGGCCAGCGCCCGGCTGCGGGCCAGCACGATGCGGTCGCCGGTCTCCTCCACCGTCACCGCCCCGGCCACGCGGCCGTCCAGGCGCACGGGCCAGGCGGCGGCGAGGATGGCGGTGCGCCCGTCGGGGCTGGTGCGCCAGCGCGCCGTGGGGCGCCCGGCCAGGGCCTCGGCCACCTCGGGCCCGTCCAGGCGCGAGGCCCCGCGCCGGTCGTCCTCGAAGGTGTCGGCGGGCTGGGGCAGGAGCAGGCGGTAGAGCCAGTGCGGGCCGGCGCCGCCGGGCGCGGCGTCGGCGCCGTGGCCCAGGTCACCGGCGATGCCCAGCACGCGGAAGTCCCGGTCCACCACCCACAGGCGGATGCCGGCGCCGGCGAAGCGGGCCAGGCTGCGCTCCATGCGCGGCGAGGGCACGATGATGCTGGGCAGGGCGCCGGCCGGCGCCCGCGCGCCGGTGGCCACCAGCGCGGCCAGCCGGCGCGAGCCCGGGTCGTCCACGTCGCCCACCGCCAGGGCCAGGCGCGGGCCCAGCATGGACAGCGGGATGCGCAGCTCCACCACCCAGCCGCCGGCGGTTTCCTGCCATTCCCCCTTGATGCGCAGCTCCGGGCGCCGCGGCAGGCTGGCGGGATCGGTGCCCGCGAGGCGATGGGCGTTGACCCACCCCGGGGCGCTGGTGGCCACCAGGTAGCGCACCAGGCGTCCCGCGGCGTCGGTGAGGCTGAGTTCGACGAAGTCGTTGCGGTCCAGGCGCAGGCTGCGCGGATCGCGGTAGACGATGTGCTCGTCGTCCACCTCCACCGCCAGGTAGAGGTGCCGGCCCCACCGTCCCACGCGCCAGCGCGCGCGGTGGCCGCCGGCGTCGCCGGGGGACGCCGCCTCCAGGGGCACGGCGGGAACGTCGTACTCGCGCCACTCCTCCAGGTAGCCGTCGAGCTGGACGGGCCCCGGCAGGGTGCGCACGTACACGTGGCGGCCGCCGCGGGCGTCGCCGCTGGCCCCGGTCCAGAGTTCGCGGCGATCGGCTAGCGCCGCGGCCACCAGGCGCGCCCGGTCCAGCAGCGATCGCTCGAGTTCCTTTTGCAGGTGAAGGCCCAGCTCCTGCACGTAGTGATATCCGGCCCACGGCACCGCCAGCAGGGCGGCGGCCGCCAGCAGCAGCTTGGCGCGCAGGCTCAGTCGCACCAGCGGTAACCCATGCCGTAGACGGTGTCGATGGCGGCGAACGCCGGGTCCAGGTCCAGGAACTTGCGGCGGATACGCTTGATGTGCGAGGTGATGGTGGCGTCGTCCACCACGATGCGCGCATCCTGCATGAGCTGCTCCCGGCTCTTCACGTGCCCCGGCCGGCGGGCCAGGGAATGCACGATCCAGAACTCGGTGAGGGTCAGGTCCACGGGCTCGCCGCGCCACCGGGCCCGCAGGCGGTCCAGGTCCAGCACCAGCGGCCCGCGTTCCAGCCGCTGCGGCTGCTCGTTCTGCTGCAGGGCGTCCAGGCGGCGGAACAGCGCGTGGATGCGGGCGCACAGGTGGGCCAGGCTGATGTCCTTGGTGAGATAGTCGTCGGCGCCCAGGCGCAGCCCGGAGACGGCGTCCAGATCGCTGTCCCGCGCGGTGAGGAACACGATGGGCACGGTGGGCGAGAGCGCGCGCAGCTCGCGGCACAGCTCGAAGCCGCCCTCCTGCTCGTCCTCCAGCCCGATGTCCAGGACGGCGAGATCCGGCAGCCGCCGGCGGAACGCGGCCAGGGCCTGCGGCCGGTTGCCGAACAGGTCCACCCGGTAGCCCTGTGCCCGCAGGGCGTCGGCGTAGTTGTCGCGGATGGCGGGCTCGTCCTCGACGATGGCGATGGTGCGTTTCATGGCGACGTGGGGCGCCGTCGGCGCCGGTCCGGAACCCGTTATATAACACAGTCCCCGCCGCCGCCGGCCGCATGCCACGATTCATCATTTTTCGTCCCCGGATCGCCCCCGCTGGCCCGCGGCCGGCCCCGGGCCGGGGCCATGCTGTGCCCATGGCATTCCGGCGCGGGCAGGAGGCGCCGCCGGGCCACGGACGGCCCCGCTGGATCACGGCACAGGAAGGAGGCGGGGGATGAAGAACATGCGTGACGATGCCGCGGGGGCTGCGCGGCGGGCGCTGGAGTGGTGCGAGGACCTGATCCTGGCGGGGGCCTGGGCCCTGGCCCTGGTCCTGATGCTGGTGTCCGGCCCGGGATGATGTTGGTGGGGGCCGGTGGCGGCGGTAACATGGACCGCACCATGGCCGACGAAACGGGACAGCGGTACCGGGGCGGACCCCACCGGGGAGGATCCCGCAGTGCACCCTACCCGGTGAGCCGGCTGGCGCCACCCTGCGAGCTGGTGGACCTGGCACGCGAGATCCAGCGTGCCGACGAGGTCATCGGCGCGCGGGTGAGCGGCCAGCTCGCGGTCATCGCGGAGCAGATCCGGACCCTGCAGGACCAGGCGCGGGCGATCCTGGAGCAGACCCGGAGGGACCAGGAGCTGCATCGCGTACCCTGCGCGGTGCAGCGGCGGCCGGGGCAGGTGTATCACCTCTACCGGCGCGACGACGGCAGCCGCTACTTCGCGCTGCTTTCTCCCGAGGACTGGGGCGGCCGGCCGCCACACCGCCACGAGGGGGCCTACCGTCTCGAGGCCGACATGTCCTGGCGCCCCGTGGAACAACAGGGGGCCGGCGACAACTGATTGCGGCTGTCCGGTGGCGGGACACGCTTGTCACCGGCCCCTCTTTTCTTCCTCCATGAGGGCCTGTTCCAGGTCCCCGATGAACCGCGCCCAGACGGCGTCGGCGGCGCGGCCCATGGCGGCCACCGTGGCATGGATCCCCTTGCCCCGGGCGGCGGCGGTCTCGCGGTAGCGGCGGCGCAGCAGCTCGCGGCCGCCGCGCCCGGCCCACAGCTCCAGCTCCAGCACCGCCCGCGGCGGCGAGGCCCCCTGCAGCCGGTGCAGGGCCAGCAGCCGGCCCGAGACCCGCAGCGCGCCCGGGCCTGCGGGCCGCACCTCCGGGGCGATGCCGCGCGCGGCCAGGGCCGCGCGCAGGTGCCGGCCCAGGAGCAGGGCCGGGGGCTCGCTCCACAGGTGATAGCGGTACTGGCGCAGCTCCAGGGGGCGGGCGGCATCCACGTACACCAGGGGGCGGCTGCGCAGCAGGCCGGCGGCGCGCGGTGTTTCCACCACCAGCACCCCAGCCAGCAGGGGACGGGCCCGCGGGGCCGCGGGGGCCGGTGGCGGCAGGCGGTAGAAGTGCTCCACCGGGGCCGGGCCGCCGCCGCCGAAGCAGCCGCCCAGCGCCAGGGCGGCGGCCAGGAGTGCGGCCCGCTTCACGGCGGCGGCTCCGCCGGTACCTCGCTGCCGCGCAGCAGCAGGGCCGGATCGTCGCGCACGCGGCGCGCGAACTCGTCCAGGCGGCGGCTGGCCGAGTCCAGGTTCTCCATCAGTCCCTCCAGGTGGCGGGAAAGGATCCCGGCGCTCCGGCGCAGCTCCACCACCGTTTGCCGCACGTCGGGGCGGTTCTCCGAGACCAGGCCGCCGGCCTCGCCGGCCAGGTGCTCCAGGCGCTCGGCCGCCGCCGCCAGCCGCCGGCTCATGTCCTCGGCATGGGCGAGGGTGGCCTCGGCCCGGCGCAGGTTGTCCGTGGAGGCGAAACGTCCCAGGCGCTCGGCGGTCCGGTCCAGGCGGTGGACCAGGCGGCGGGCATCCTCCAGCAGGGCCGGCAGGCGGGCGATCACCTCGGTGTCCACCCGCGCCAGCATGCCGTCCAGGCGCTGGGCCAGGGGGGCCAGGCCGGTGGCGAGCCGGTTCACCGCGGTCATGATCATGGCCGGCGGGGCGGCGGCCAGGGTGCCGCCGGGGGGCAGCGGCTCGGTGCTGCGCCCCTCGCGGATATCGATCTGGTAGCCGCCCAGGAGCTGGGGCTGGACGATGCCGGCGGTGCTGTCGCGGGGGATGTGCCAGTCGGGTTGCACGGCCAGGCGCACGCGATAGACCGTGCCGCCTTCGCGGCGGCGGGGCTCGATGCCGCCCACATGACCGATGCGGTAGCCGCCGTAGGTGACCGGGGTGCCGGCAGCGATGCCGGCCACCTGCTCCAGCTCCACGAAGTAATCGGTGCGGCCGGCGGTCTTGCCGGTGATCCTGAGCAGCACCGCCAGCAGGATCAGCAGCATGAGCAGGACGAAACCGCCCACGACCAGGTAGTTGATGCCCTCCCGCTTCACCGGGCGCCTCCGGCGGCAGGCCGCGGCGTGCGGCGCGGAAGGGATGCGGCCTCAGGCATCGGGCGGTGCTCCGGTGAGCTTGTCCAGGTAGACCTCGGGGTCCACCGGGGCGATGTCGGCACGGCGCTGGAGCAGGTCCTGGATCCGGCGGTCTTCGCTGCGGCGCAGGGCATCGGGCGTGCCGGTGAACAGCACCCGTCCCCGGTCCAGCACCGTGATGCGATCGGCGATGGCGAACGCACTTTCCAGCTCGTGGGTCACCACCACGATGGTCATGTTGAGGGCCCGGCGCAGCTTGAGGATGAGGCGGTCGAGCTGGGCCGAGGCCACGGGGTCGAGGCCGGCCGAGGGTTCGTCGAAGAACAGCAGTGGCGGGTCCATGACGATGGCCCGGGCCAGGGCCGCGCGCTTGATCATGCCGCCGGAGAGCTGGGCCGGCATGAGGTCCTCGCATCCGGACAGGCCCACCAGGGCCAGCTTCATGCGCATCATGATGCGCATGGTGTTCTCGTCCAGCCGGGTGTGCTCGCGCAGGGGCAGCAGGATGTTGTCGCCCACGGTCATGGAGTTGAACAGGGCCCCGCCCTGGAAGGCCACCCCCATGCGCGTGCGCAGCTCGTGCATGGCGTGCTCGCCGAGCCGGGTGATGTCCTGGCCCAGCAGTCTGATGCAGCCGCGGCTCGGGGACTGCAGGCCCAGCAGGGCCCGCAGCAGGGTGCTCTTGCCGGAACCGCTGCCGCCCATGACGACCATGATCTCGCCCCGGCGCACCTGCAGGTGGACGTCATGCAGGACCTCGTGCCGGCCATAGCTCACGCACAGGTCGCTCACCTCGATGACGATCTCGGCGGCCTCGTGCGGTACGGGGGCGGGCGCGGACACGTCAGCGGTTCATGAACCAGGTGAAGATCAGGTCGGTGACCAGGATCAGGCTGATGGCCATCACCACCGAGCGGGTGGTGGCCCGGCCCACGCCCTCGGCACCGCCGCGGACCTGGAAGCCGTTGATCAGTCCCACCAGGGCGATGATGAGCCCGAACACCACGCTCTTGAACAGGCCCTGGAGGATGTCCCTGGCCTGAAGCACGTCGAGGCTGCGCTCGGCGTAGACGCCGAGGCCGAGATCCATCTCCATGGCCGCGTAGATGCCGCCGCCCAGCAGGCCCGTGATGTCGCCGAGAACGGTGAGCGCGGGCACCATCACCAGCATGGCGATGATCACCGGGGCGGCGAGGTGGCGCACGGGATTGATGCCGATGACGCGCAGGGCGTCGATCTCCTGGTTTTCCACCATGGTGCCGATGCGGGCGGCCACCGCGGAGCCCGAGCGCCCGGCCACCACGATGGCGACGATGAGGCAGGCGAACTCGCGGGTGATGGACAGGGCGATGCCCAGCACCACCTGGGCCTCGGCGCCGAAGGTGCGCAGGGTCTCGATGCCCTGGATGGCCAGCATCATGCCCACGGTGAACGTGAGCACGGCGGTGATGGGGATGGCGTTGACGCCGATGTCCCGGGCCTCCCGGAACACCGCCCGCAGCTGCACCGGCTGCCGGCGGCGCGGTCCTGCCACCAGCCAGTAGCAGCCCTCGGCCAGCAGGCTGGCGGCATAGCCCAGTTCTTCCAGCCCCCGCACCACGGTGCGGCCCGTGTATTCGACCAGACGGCGGAGAGACGAGGCCCTAGTTGTGGCGGTCACTGCGGAGGCGGTCTTCGACACTGTCGTGAATGGCGAAGACGTGATCCAGTCTCGCCAGTTCCAGCACCTGCCGGACCGGCCCGTGCACCCCCACCAGTCCGAACCTGAGATCCATGCTGCGGGCGAGCTGCAGGCCCTCCACCAGGGTGGCGATGCCCGAGCTGTCCATGTAGTCGACGCCGGACAGATCCACCAGCACGTTGCAGCGCCCGTTGAGGTACTTGAGGATCTCGTCACGCACTCTTGGAGAATAGTGCATATCCACCTCGCCCGCGAGGCGGATCACGGTGTAGGGACCCTCGACCGCGACCTCAATGTGCATCGCCGTCTCCCCGCTCACCCAGGACCTTGCGCATCTCCAGCACGTTGCCCTTCTTGGAACCGGTGGGCAGGAAGGCCCAGTGGTCCATCACCTGGCTGATGAGCTGAACCCCGAGGCCGCCGGGCCGGACCTCCTCCAGGCTGCGGCCGCGGACGCAGTCGGCGTCCACGCAGGGCGCGAAGTCCACGATGCGCACCACGAGCTCGTCGCCCTGGCGGCTGACCCGCAGCACGATGTCGCCCTCGCGGGTGCGGCCATAGGCATGCTGGATGATGTTCATGCACGCCTCGTTGACCGCCAGCACGATCTGCTCGGCGGTGTTGGGGCTGCACAAGGTCTCCCCCAGTGTCGATCTCAGCCGCATGCGCATGGCCTTGAGGGCGTCGGAGCGGGCCCGGAAGCGGTGGTCGAGCAGGCATTCCTCCGGTTGCATGCCGCCCTCGACCACCAGCAGGGTGAGGTCGTCGCGGCGGCGGTTCTCGTTGGCGCGCAGGGCGCCCACCACGGCATTGAGGCGTTCCACCGGCGGGCGTCCGGCCCAGTCCCGCAACAGGGCCACGAG
>JALUTW010000187.1 GCA_027021685.1 Chromatiales bacterium
CCCCGCCGGCGGCACCCGCGAGACCCTGCGCGCCTGCCGGCTGCATGGCCGGCCCTGCCTGGTGCTGGATGCGGGGCGGCTGACGCCGGCGCAGGCCGGCCGGGCCATGGCCCGCTTCGTCCGCCGCAACCGCGTGCTCCGGCTCAACGTGGCCGGCCCGCGGGAGAGCGAGTGGCCGGGGGCCGCGGCCTGGGCCCGCGCGGCGGTGGCGGCCATGCTGTGCCGCCTGGGGCGGCCCATTCCATCGGGCTAGTGGCGGCCCCGGGATGGCCGGAACGGGCTATCGACGCTGCCCGGCAGCGGCCCGTATGATGCCATCCCTCCGCCCAAGGACCCGCCCTGCTGCATGTCCCGGTTGAAGCTGCAACGCCTTTTGCTTCGTCTGCGCAAGCTGCTGGCCGACCGCTTCGGCCGGCGGCGCGAGGTTTACTTCGAACAGCGCGTGGACCAGTACCGCCGCATGTGGCAGGCCATCGCGAGAGCGGCCGGGGCCCGGTTCCGCGAGCTGGCCCCGGACCTGTGGGAGCTGGAGCGCGACGGGCGCCGCACCCGCGTGTGCAACTACCAGATGGAATTCGACAACCCGGTGGTGCTGGCCATGGCCGGGCGCAAGCCGCTGATGCACCGGCTGCTGGCCGGCCACGGCCTGGCGGTGCCGGAGCACCTCGTGTTCCGGCTCCAGGAGCTGGAGCGGGCCGAAGGGTTCCTCGCCGCCCATCCGCTGGGCTGCGTGATCAAGCCGGCCAACGGGTTTGGCGGCAAGGGCGTCACCACCCACGTGCAGACGGCGCGGGAAGTGAGGCGGGCGGCCCTGCTGGCCTCGCTGTATTCCGGCGAGCTGCTCATGGAGCCCATGGTGGCGGGGGAGTGTTACCGGCTGCTGGTGATGGACGGGCACATGATCCATGCCGTCAAGCGGGCCGGCCCGCGGCTGACTGGAGACGGCCGGCGGACGGTGGCGGAACTGGTGGCGGCGGAGAACCGGCGCCGCCGCGCGGCCGGCGAACGGCCGCTCACCGACGACCGGGACTACCGCTTCACGCTGGCCTACCAGGACCTGGGGCCGGAATCGGTCCCGGCGCAGGGGCAGGTGTTCCTGGTCAAGAGCGTGAACGATCCCCTGCAGCGCGGCGGGGTGGAGGTGCGCACCGTGTACAACGAGGTGGTCACGGACCAGGTGTGCGATGCCGTGCGCCGGGATGCCGAGGCGGCCGCCCGCGTCCTGGGGGGCGAGTTCATAGGCGTCGATCTCATCACCCGCGATATCACCCGTCCCCTGGCCGAAGTGGGGGGCGTGATCAACGAGGTCAACACCACCCCGGCGCTGCATCACCATTACGACTCGCGCCGCGAGGACTACCCGCAGCCGGCGCTCCAGGTGCTGGAGTCCCTGCTGGCCAAGGCACCATGAGCACGGCGGGCGACATCCGCATCGCCGCCATGGGCGATGTCATGCTGGACCGGGCGGTGGGCGAGCACTTCCGCCGCCGCCCGGAAGACTTCGACATGGCGGACATCCGCGCCCTGCTCGCGCCCTGCGATCTGGTGCTGGCCAACCTCGAGACCACCGTCAGCACCCGCGGCGCACCGGATCCGCGCCAGGATCCGCACGTGGCCTTTCGCTCCCACCCGGACACCCTGCGGGTGCTCAAAAACCTGGGCGTGGACGCAGTGTCCCTGGCCAACAACCACCTCCTGGACTGGGGTGCGGAGGCCCTGGCCGACACGCTGGCGAACCTGGACGCCGCGGGCATCGCCCATGCCGGCGCCGGCCGCGACTATGAAGAGGCCAACCGGCCCCTGCTGCTGGAGCGGGCCGGCCTGCCGCTGGCGCTGCTGAGTCACGTGTTCATCTATTCGGCCAGCACGCGGCGGGCCACGCGGCGCCGGGCCGGGGTGGCGGACCATCGCATCGGCCGCATCCTGAAGCGGATCCGCCGCCTGCGGCGCGAGGGCCGCATCGTCATCGTCACCCTCCACTGGGGCATGGAATACTCGTTCTATCCCCTGCCCTACCAGGCACGCCAGGCGCGGCGGATGATCGATGCCGGTGCCTCGCTGGTGCTGGGGCACGGGCCGCACTACCCGCAGGGCATCGAGCGTTACGGGCACGGCCGCATCGTGTACAGCACCGGCAACTTCATCTTCGACGAGCCCTACCGCTACGCCAGGCGCAGCTTCATCTACACCGCCGCACTGGATGCCGGCGGCCGCGTGGTGGAGGACGAGGTGCACCCGGTGCTGCTGCCGGAGCACGTCCCGCACCTGGCACAGGGAGAGGCGGCGGCCCGCCTGCGGCGCCAGATCCATTGCCTGGGCGCCGGCTACGGGCGCAAGTCGCGCCGGTTCTGGAAACGCATCAACTCGGACTACTTCACCGACATTGCGGGCCGCGTGGTCCGCATGCGCTCGCCCAAGTTCCTGTTCCTGCCACCCCTGTCCTTCTATCTGGACATCGGACTGGTCAACCTGCTGCGCAAGCTCCGCCTGCGTACGGTGCTCAACCTGGTGCGCGGCGCCGCGCGCTGAGCCGCCCCGCCTTCAGCGCATGCCCGCCGCCCGCAGTTCCAGCCGCGGCATGAGCTCGCGGCCCTCGCCCAGGACGAACTCCTTGAATGCCGCCGCCACCGGCGGCAGGCGACGGCCGGCCCGGTGCACCAGGTACCAGTGGCGCATGATGGGCAGGTCCTCCACGTCC
>JALUTW010000188.1 GCA_027021685.1 Chromatiales bacterium
GCGGCGCATCCGCCGAGGCGGGTACGACGTGGTGCACTGCTTTGCATTCACGGCGGAGCTGTGGGGCATGGTCGCTCACAGTGTCAATGGCCGCGGGGGATTCGTCAGTTCCATCCGCGGCCGGTACGAGTGGTACAGCCCGTTGCAGTGGCGCATCAAGCGCTGGGTGAGCCGCTACTCGGACTGCGTAGTGTCCAACTCCAGGGCCGGGGCCGACTATGCACTGGAACGGATGCGCCTGGAACCGGAACGGGTGGAGGTGGTGTACAACGGCATCGAGATCCCTCCGCCGGTCCCGGAGGCCAGCCTGGCTGAGCTGCGGGCCTCCCTGGGCATCGACCCCGGGGAGGTGATGGGGCTGTTCGTGGGCCGCTTCGTGGAGCACAAGAACCTGCCGTCGCTGGTTCGGGCCATGGCCGTCCTCAACGAATCGGGCGGCGCCCCGGTGATGTGCCTGGCCGGCGACGGCGAGCTGCGCCCGGAGCTGGAGGCCCGGATCGTCAGCGAGGGGCTGGAGTCCCGCTTCCGTCTCCTGGGGCAGCGCAGCGACGTGGAGCGGCTCATGCAGGCGGCGGACTTCGTGGTCCTGCCCTCGTTCCGCGAAGGGCTGTCCAACACCATTCTGGAGGGCATGGCGGCCGGCCGGCCGGTGGTGGCGTCCAGGGTGGGGGGCAACGTGGAGCTGCTGGAACACGAACGGACGGGCCTGCTCTATCCCAGCGACGATCACGTGGCCCTGGCCCGGGCCATGGGGCGCCTGGTGATGGACGCGGAGTTGAGGCGGCGCCTGGGAGCGGCGGCCCGTCGCGAGGCCGAGCGGCGGTTCTCCATCCCCGCCATGGTCCAGCGCATGGAGGCCATCTACGAGCGGGTGGCGAGGGCGGCATGACCATGAGCCTGGAGGCCGCAACCCGGACCACGCCGGCGGCGGAACCGCTCGCGATACCGCCCATCGGTGATTTCCTGCTGGTGTTCAGCCCGCGGGGCGAGGCCCGGCGCTACGGGCAGGCGGCCGCCGGCCTGGCCTGGCCGGCCACGGGCGGTGGCCGGACCCCCGGCCGGGTGGTCGTCGACGAGCCCGGGGTCCACGGGGCGGTGTCCGGTGCGGCCCGCCACGTGGAGCACGGGCACTGGCGGGGGATGGTCCTGCACCATCCCGTTCCCGCGCCGGCGGCGGGCGCCGCGGTGGGGGCCCCGCTGGGGAGCGCGCTGCGCGAGACGGCGCAGGCGACGGGCTGCCACGGCCTGGAGGCCCTACACGGCAAGTATGCCGCGGTGTTCTGGGAGCCCCGCCAGGGCCGCCTGCTGGCGGTGACCGACGGCTTCCGGTTCTATCCTTTATATTATGCCGGGCTGCGGGCGGGGCTCGCCGTGGCCACGGACCTGCGCCTGCTCCGGGCCGTGCTGGCGGTGGACGGCGGGGCGGAGATCGATCTCCACGCCCTCTATCATCACCTCAACTTCTCCTACATCCCCACCCCCCACACCATTTACCGCCAGGTGCGCAAGCTCCCGCCCGGCACCCGCCTCGAGTACGGCGGCGGGGAGGTCCATCTGCACCGCTACTGGCGGCCTGCCTACCCGGAGGACCTGGACGGCACGGAAGACGCCCTGGCCGCGCGTCTCAGGGATGCGGTGGTGGAGACGGTCCAGCGCCACCGGCCCGGGGAAACGGCGTGGGGCACGTTCCTGTCCGGCGGTACCGACAGCTCTTCGGTGACCGGCATCCTGGCCCGCCAGGAGCCGGACGAGCGCGTCGCCTCGTTCAGCATCGGGTTCGAGGAGGCCGAATTCGACGAGATGGAGTATGCCCGGATCGCGGCCCGGGCCTTCGGAACCGATGCCCATTTCGGCCGGGTCGGGGCCGACGACGCGCTTTCGGCCCTGGACGTGCTGGTCGAGGCATACGACGAACCCTTCGGCAATTCCTCCGCGGTGCCCACCTTCTATTGCAGCCGCATGGCGCGGGAGGCCGGGGTGACCACCCTGGTGGCAGGGGACGGGGGCGACGAGATCTTCGGCGGCAACGAGCGCTACGCCAAGGACAAGGTCTTCCAGTGGTTCCACGGGCTCCCCGGCGTGGTGCGGGGCCCGGCGCGCCTCGTGGGCGAAGGCCTGGCGGTGCTCGACTGGCGGCCCACCAACAAGGTGGCCAATTTCGTGCGCCGCGGTTCGCTGCCCAATCCGGACCGGTTTTACACCGACGATTCGTTTGCCTCCGACTACTTCGAACAGCTCCTGTCGGCGGACCTGCGGGCGGAAGTGGCCCCGCAGGAATCGCTGGACGTGGTCCGGCGCGTGTACGGCGAGGCCGGGGCGCGGTCCGAGCTGCACCGGCTCATGTACATCGACCTGCAGATGGCCATCGCCGACAACGACCTGACCAAGGTCAACCGCGCCGCGCGGGCCGCAGGAGTGGCAGTGGTCTATCCCTTCCTCGACGCCGGCCTGGTGGATTTCACCGGCCGCATCCCGGCAGCCTGGAAGGTCCGGGGGCTCAGGAAGCGGTACCTGTTCAAGCGGGCGATGGCGGATGTCCTGCCGCTGGAGATCCGGAAGAAGAAGAAGCAGGGTTTCGGCCTGCCGGTGGGCATGTGGTTTCGCCGGCATGGCGGGTTCCGCGAACTGGTGGGTGATCTTCTGTTCTCGGAGCGCGCCCGCCAGCGCGGCTATTTCAACCAGGGGTTCAT
>JALUTW010000189.1 GCA_027021685.1 Chromatiales bacterium
CACCCTGGTGGACCCGCGGGTGCGGCTGCAATGAGCGGCGACCGGTCACCGCGTCCCTTCTGGCGCCGGCCCCTGCTGGCCACTGCGGCGCTGGCCGCGCTGTGGCTGGGGCTGCCGCCGCTGCTGGGCCTGCGCGGGGTGTACCTGGCCACCGACGTGCTGCTGTTCGTGCTCCTGTCCTGGGTGCTGTTGCTGGCGGCGTGGATGCGGCGGCGGCGCCACCTGCGGGAGCCGTGGCTGCGCGTGTTCCACCAGAAGCGGGCGGCGGTCTCGGCGGTGGTGCTGGCGGCATTCGCCTTCATCGGCCTGGCCGACTCCATCCACTTCCGCAAGCCGCTGCCGCCGGCGCCGGGGGCGGCGGAGACCGCCTGGTCGGTGGAGGTGCTGTCGGTGCTGGACGTGCTCCTGGCCCACCTGCGCGAGCGGGAAGAGCAGACCTACTCGGCACCCCTGGCCACCCGCCTTTACGTGCGCCAGCCGGTGGAGCGGGACGGGCGGCAGGTGCGGGAGTACCCGCGCCTGCGCCACGGCGGGGCCCACCTCGCCGACCCGGACAGGCAATGGGCCGGCGACGTGGCCCGCCTGGCCCTGGCCGGGGCGGGCGGCGGGCTGGCGCTGGCCGTGCTGGCGGCACTGGGCCTGATGCTGCTGCTGGCCCGGACCCGGGGCGAGCCTCTGGCCCGCACCACGGCCGGGGTGTGGCGGGGCGAGGGGCCGGTGCCCTGGCGCACGGTGCTGGCCACCGTGGCGGTGGTGTGCGCGGTGGCCGGGGTCCTGGCCGGCCTCAGCGTGCACTACCACGTGCTGGGCACCGACAAGGTGGGCACCGACGTGCTCTACCTCAGCCTCAAGAGCGTGCGCACGGGGCTGGTCATCGGCACCCTCACCACCCTCGTCATGCTGCCTTTTGCCATCCTCCTCGGGATCATGGCCGGCTACTTCCGGGGCTGGGTGGATGATGTGATCCAGTATCTCTACACCACCCTCAACTCCATTCCGGGCGTGCTGCTCATCGCCGCCGCCATTCTCTCCACCCAGGTCTACATCGAGAACCACCCGGAGCTGTTCGAGACCGCCACCGACCGGGCCGACCTGAGGCTGCTGGCGCTGTGCGTGATCCTGGGCATCACGAGCTGGACCGGGCTGTGCCGGCTGCTGCGGGGCGAGACCCTCAAGGTGCGGGAGCTGGACTACATCCAGGCCGCGGTGGCCTTCGGCGTGCGGCCCTTCGTCATCCTTGGCCGCCACGTGCTGCCCAACGTCATGCACATCGTGCTCATCATCGTGGTGCTGGACTTCAGCGGCCTGGTGCTGGCCGAGGCGGTGCTGTCCTACGTGGGGGTGGGCGTGGACCCGGCGACCATCTCCTGGGGCAACATGATCAACGGCGCCCGCCTGGAACTGGCGCGGGAGCCGCCGGTGTGGTGGTCGCTGGTGGCGGCCTTCTGCTTCATGTTCGCGCTGGTGCTGTCGGCCAACCTGTTCGCCGACGCGGTGCGCGACGCCTTCGATCCCCGCCTCCGGGAGCAGCCGGCATGAACGACAGGACGCTGCTGGAGGTGCGCAACCTGTCCACCTGGTTCGGGCCGGAGGCCCGTCCCCTGCGGGTGGTGGACGGGGTGAGCTTCCGCATCGGCCGCGGCGAGTGCCTGGCCCTGCTGGGGGAGTCGGGCTGCGGCAAGTCCATGACCGCGCTGTCCCTGCTGCGGCTGGTGCCGGAGCCGGCCGGGCGCGTGGTGGACGGGGAGGTGCTGCTGGAGGGCGAGGACCTGCTGGCCCTGCCGGAAATGGCCATGCGCCGCGTGCGCGGCCGCCGGCTGAGCATGATCTTCCAGGAGCCCATGACCTCGCTCAACCCGGTGCTCACCGTGGGCTACCAGATCGGCGAAGTGCTGGCCCGCCACCACGGCCTGGGCCGGCGCGCCCGCCGGCGGCGGGCGCTGGAGCTGCTGGCGGCGGTGGGGATCCCGGACCCGGCGCGGCGGGTGGACGACTACCCGCACCAGCTCTCGGGCGGCATGAAGCAGCGGGTGATGATCGCCCTGGCCCTGGCGGGGGAGCCCGACCTGCTCATCGCCGACGAGCCCACCACCGCGCTGGATGTCACCATCCAGGCCCAGATCATGGAGCTGCTGGGACGCATCCGGCGCGAGCGCCACATGGCCATGCTTCTCATCACCCACGACCTGGGGGTGGTGGCGGACCACGCCGATCGCGTGGCGGTGATGTACGCGGGCGAGATCGTGGAGCAGGCCCCGCGCGATGCGTTCTTCGCCGAACCGCTGCACCCCTATGCCCGCAAGCTGTTTGCCGCCGTGCCCGGTTTCCGCCTGCGTGGCCGGCGCCTGCAGACCATCCCGGGCGGCGTGCCGCGCCTGGACCAGGTGTTCACCGGCTGCCGCTTCGCCGACCGCTGCGAGGAGGCCTGGGACCACTGCCGCGCACACGTGCCCCGCGAGGTCTCCCCGGCACCGGGTCGCAGCGTGCGCTGCCACCGGTTCGATCCCGGGGTGACCGCACCCCCCGCCGCGGCGGCGGTCCCGCCCCCGCCCGCTACGGCGGGCCCGGCGCCGGCGGTCGCCGGGCCGGTGCTGGCGGCCCGCGGGCTGGCGGTGCACTTCCCCGTGCGCAAGGGCCTGCTGCGGCGGGTGGCGGCCCGGGTGCGGGCGGTGGACGGGGTGGACCTGGAGCTGTACCCGGGGCGCACCCTGGCCCTGGTGGGGGAGTCGGGCTGCGGCAAGACCACCGTGGGCAAGGCCCTGCTGCAGCTGGTGCGGCCCACGGCGGGCTCGGTGGTGTTCCAGGGGCGGGAGTTGACGGCCCTGCGCGGGGAGGCCCTGCGGCGGCTGCGGGCGCACATGCAGATGGTGTTCCAGGATCCCTTCTCCTCCATGAACCCGCGCATGGAGGTGGGCGCCATCGTGGAGGAGGGGATGCGCGCCCTGGGCCTGGGCGATGCGCAACGGCGGGCGGCCCGGGTGCAGACCCTGCTGGAGCAGGTGGGGCTGCCGGCGGAGGCGGCCCACCGCTATCCCCACGAGTTCTCGGGCGGCCAGCGCCAGCGCATTGCCATCGCCCGCGCCCTGGCGGTGGAGCCGGCCCTGCTGGTGTGCGACGAACCCACCTCGGCCCTGGACGTGTCGGTCCAGGCCCAGATCCTCAACCTGCTCCAGGATCTCCAGCAGAAGCTGGGACTGAGCTACCTGTTCATCACCCACAACCTGTCGGTGGTGGAGCACCTGGCCCACGAGGTGGCGGTGATGTACCTGGGCCGGCTGGTGGAGCAGGGGCCGGTGGAAAAGGTGATGCGGGCGCCGCGCCACCCTTACACGCGGGCCCTGCTGTCTGCGGTGCCGGTGCCCGATCCCCGGCGGCGGCGGGAGATCATCCGCCTCCAGGGCGAGCTGCCGTCACCGCTGTCGCCGCCCGCAGGTTGCCACTTCCATCCCCGCTGTCCCGAGGCCATGGACGTATGTCGCCGGTGCTATCCGCAATGGAGCGAGGTGGAGCCGGGGTGGCGGGTGGCATGCCATGTTCAGACGACGGAGGACAGAGGACAGAAGACGGAAGATTGATATTCGTCCTCCGTTTCTGTCCCTCTGTCCTCCGTCCTCTGTCTTCTGTCCTCTGTCACGACGACTGCCGGGTGACGTCGATGTAGAGGGTGAGGCGCTGGCCCGGCTGCAGGTAGGCGCCCTTGCGCAGGCGGTTCCAGCGCCGGAGCTGTTCGATGGTGACCTTGAACTTCCGGGAGATGCGCGCCAGCGAGTCGCCGGGGCGCACGCGGTAGCCGATGCGCCGCGTGATGCGCCGCTGCGGGGGCGGGGCGTCGATGCGCGCCGGCAGCGCCGCCCGGCCACGGGTCCAGATGACCAGCCGCTGCCCGGGGCGCAGGGGGTCGCGCGGGGACATGGCGTTCCACCGCGCCAGCTGCCTCACCCCCACGCCGTAGCGGCGCGCCAGGTCCCACAGGGTGTCGCCGGGCTGCACCCGGTGCACCACCCGCTGGCCGCCGCGGGGCCGGTTCTGGGTGCGGGCCCGCCGCTGGTCGGCGCTCAGGGTGTAGGCCTTGCGGCTGCGGCTGGCCACCGGGATGGTGAGACCGCGGCCGGCCCGGATGAGGTTGCCGCGCAGGCGGTTGACGCGCTTGATGGTGGCCACCGTGGTCCGGTAACGGCGGGCGATGGTGATGAGGGTCTCGCCCGGGCGGACCCGGTGGCGCACCCAGCGCAGGCGCCGCTCCGGCGGCAGCTGGGCCAGGGCCTGGCGGAAGGGCTCCACCCGCTCCAGCGGCAGCAGCAGGTAATGGGGCCCGTCGGGATCGGTGGCCCAGCGGTTGAATCCGGGGTTGAGGCGGTACAGCTCCTCCAGGTCGATCCCGGCCAGCTCCGCGGCCAGGGCCAGGTCGATCTGCGAGTCCAGCTCCACCCGGGCAAAGTAGGGCTCGTCCGGGATGGACTTGAGGGTGATGCCGTGGGCCGCCGGGTCTTCCACCAGCTGTTTCAGGGCCAGCAGCTTGGGCACGTAGCCGCGGGTCTCGCGCGGCAGCCTGAGGGCGAAGAAGTCCGCGGGCTTCCCGCGGCGGCGGTTGCGGCGCACGGCCTTGTGCACGGTGCCGCTGCCGGAATTGTACGCGGCCAGGGCCAGGAGCCAGTCGCCGTCGAACTCCCGGTGCAGGCGCTGGAGCAGGTCCAGGGCGGCGTGGGTGGAGGCATAGACGTCGCGGCGGCCGTCGTACCACCAGGTCTGGCGCAGGCCGAAGCGGCGGCCGGTGGAGGGGATGAACTGCCAGATGCCTGCGGCACGGCCGTGGGAGTAGGCGAAGGGCTGGAAGGCGCTCTCCACCACCGGCAGCAGGGCGATCTCCAGGGGCATGCCGCGCCGCTCCACCTCCTCGACGATGAAATGCAGGTAGGGCCGGGCGCGGTCCGCCACCCGGTCCAGGTAGCCGGGGTGGCGCTTGAGCCAGGCCAGCTCGCGCTCGATGCGGGGGTGGGAGCGCCGCGGCAGGGCGAAGCCGGCCCGCAGGCGGCCCCAGAGATCGGGCGGCCCCAGCACGGCACCGGCGTTCTGCTGCGGGCCGGGTGCGGTTTCCGCTTCCGCGGCTTCCGCCGTGGTCACCGCCGGGGCCGGGCCGGCAGCGGCCGCCGGCCAGAGCACGGCGGGGTGATCGGCGTCTCCGGGCACCGCCGGCCACGGGGGTCCGTCGGCGGTGAGCAGCGTCCCGGTGAGGGAACAGCCTCCGGCGAGGATCAGGGACGGGGCCAGGAGGAAAAACCTAGCTGCTTGTTTATTATTGATTTTTTTTCGCATCGCGCAACACTCTAACGGACCCCCGCGGCGGGGTCAACCGACCGGCGCGCAGTCCCGCCGGGGCGGGTGGGACACACCGATTCCTGATAAAGTGCACGCCATGCTGGGGTGGCGCGAACGAGGTTTTCACCGCTGCGGCCCGGGGCACCGGGCGGCGCTGGCACAGTGGTACCGGACTCCCCTGGGCCGGGCCCTGGCCTGCGTGGAGCAGGCCCGCATGGACGAGGCCCTGGCCGGGCTGTTCGGCTATCACCTGCTGCAGGTGGGGCGCATCCACGACTGCGACCTGCTGCGCTCGTCGCGGGTCTCGCACACCGCAGTCATGGACATCGGCGGGCAGCCCGGCGCCGCGGTGCGGGGTGAGCCCGAGGCCCTGCCACTGGCGGCCTCCAGCCTCGACGTGCTGGTGCTGCCCCACGTGCTGGAGTTCTCGCGTCATCCCCATGAGGTACTGCGCGAGGCCGAACGCGTGCTCATTCCCGAGGGGCACCTGGTGCTGCTGGGGTTCAATCCGTGGAGTGCCTGGATGCCGGTGCACCTGGTGCTGCAGTGGCGGGGCCGGGCGCCCTGGTGCGGCCGGTTCCTGAGCGTGGCCCGGGTGCGCGACTGGCTGGCGCTGCTGGGCCTGGACGTGGTGGAGGTGAAAAGCTACTTCTACCGCCCGCCCCTCCAGCAGGCCCGGTTCATGGAACGCCTGGGCTTTCTCGAACGGGTGGGCGAGGCGCTGTGGCCGCCGCTGGGCGCCGGGTACGTGCTGGTGGCGCGCAAGCGGGTGGCGACGCTGACCCCCATCCGGCCCCGCTGGCGGCCGCGGCGGCGGCTGGTGGCGGCCCCCGGGCTCAAGCCGCTGCCGCCCGAGGCCGGGCGGCGGCCCCAGGGAGTGCACCGTGGGCGGCTGGGTTGAGGCCTGGACCGACGGCGCCTGCCGCGGCAACCCGGGACCGGGGGGCTGGGGCGTGCTGTTGCGCTACAATGGCCACGAGAAGGAGCTGTACGGGGCCGAGCCCGAGACCACCAACAACCGGATGGAACTCATGGCCGCCATCACCGCACTGGAGGCCCTCAAGCGTCCCAGCCGCGTGCGCCTGACCACCGACTCGCAGTACGTGCGCAACGGCATCACCCAGTGGATGGCGCGGTGGAAACGCAACGGCTGGCGCACCGCCGATCGCAAGCCGGTGAAGAACGCCGACCTGTGGCGGCGCCTGGACGAGGCCGCCTCGCGCCACCAGGTGGAATGGCACTGGGTGCGGGGCCATACCGGTCACCCGGAGAACGAGCGCGCCGACGCGCTGGCCAACCGCGCCATCGACGAAATGCTGCACCGCCGCTGAACCGCCGGAGAACCCCCGCATGCGCCAGATCGTGCTCGATACCGAGACCACCGGCCTGGAACCGACCCAGGGCCACCGCATCATCGAGATCGGCTGCGTGGAGCTGGTCAACCGCCGCCTCACGGACAACCGCTTTCACCATTACCTGAACCCGGAGCGGGAGATCGATGAAGGCGCGGTGGACGTGCACGGGCTGACCAGCGAGTTCCTGGCCGACAAGCCGGTGTTTGCCGACGTGGTGGAGGACTTCATCGCCTTCGTTCGCGACGCCGAGGTGATCATTCACAACGCCCCCTTCGACGTGGCCTTCATCGACCACGAGCTGGCGCGCCTGGGCGGCGAGTGGGGCCGGCTGGAGGACCACTGCCGCGTCACCGACACCCTGGCCATGGCGCGGCGCATGCACCCCGGGCAGAAGAACAGCCTCGATGCCTTGTGCCGGCGTTACGGGGTGGACAACAGCCGGCGCCAGCTCCACGGCGCCCTGCTGGACGCCCAGATCCTGGCCGAGGTGTACCTGGCCATGACCGGCGGCCAGGCCGATCTGGGTCTGGAGGCGGGTGCGGCGGGCGAGGGGCCCGCGGGTGTCCTGCCCGAGGTGCGGAGGCTGCCGGCCGACCGGCCCGGGATCACCGTGTTGCGGGCCAGCGCCGGCGAGCAGGCGGCACACCGGGCACGGCTGGAGGCCATCCGCGAGCAGGCGGGACGCTGCCTGTGGCTGGAACTCGAGGGCCAGGCCGAGTCTGCCGAATAAATCTTTTAAAACCAATAAATTGCCATTTTCTCCCACACTGTGAGCCAGCTCACAGTTTGTGGCTTCGGCTTAAAGTCGTCTCCACCACGGCCGATAAGCTCAGTGAACGGCAACGGTGTCTCGCAAGAGGATTGCCGCTCGTCTCCTTCGGGTTCAGTGGGTTGTTTTGAAAGCTTGATCCTCCCCCTGCGCTCTACAGCGCACACACCCTCGCCCTGCCACCCGGCAGGGCTTTTTTTTGGTTCATCGCAAATTTCCGGGGAAGGCGGTGCGTAAACACATGTTTGTAGTGTGGTTTAGCGCGAAAGCGCTATTTTCGATGTGGCGGCGGCCACACTAGAATCGGTCCCTGGCTTGACTGCAAGTGTGTCCCGCCATCCATGCGGGGCGTCGAGCGAGGTGGCGATGAGAAAAAAAGAATACCTGACGCCACAGGACGTGGCCCGCATGCTGATGGTGTCTCCCGTCACCGTGCGCCAGTGGGCACAGCGGGGCGAGATCGAGGCCGCCACCACCCCGGGCGGTCACCGGCGCTTCACCCGCGAGGCGGTACTGGACTTCGCCAGCCGCCGGGGACTGCGGGTGGAAGGCGGCGAGGTCCCGCTGCGGGTGCTGGTGGTGGACGACGACGAGCACCTCAACCGCTGGCTCACCCTGGCCCTCAACGAGGCAGACCGCGGTATCGAGGCCAGGTCGGCGTTCAACGGCTTCGAGGCCGGGGTCCAGATGGAGACCTTCCGCCCGGAAGTGGTGCTGCTGGACCTGCTGATGCCCGACCTGGACGGTTTCGAGGTCTGCCGCTTCATCAAGCGCGACCCGGTCCGGGCCGCCACGCGCATCATCGCCATGACCGCCTATCCCAGCGAGCACAACCTCGTGCGCATCCGCGAAGCGGGCGCGGAGGCCTGCCTCTGCAAGCCCGTGGATCTGGATCACCTGCTCGGGCTCCTGGGAAGGGGCGCCCGGCTCGCGGACGCCTGACGCGGCGTGGCTGTCTTTTCCCAGGAGACCGCGGACACGGCCCCGGTCCGCGGCCGGATGCACATGGCCCAGACCCCCGACGTTCATTCCAGCGCCTGGCCCCCGGCCCGCATGGGCTGGGTGTCCCACGTGGGGCTCGTTTCCGACAACAACGAGGACAGCTTCATCTGTGACCCGGCCCTGGGCCTGTACGCGGTGGCCGACGGCATGGGCGGGCATGCCGCCGGTGAAGTGGCGGCCGCCGTGGCCCTGTACACCCTGCACCAGCGGGTGGCGGACGGCGAGAGCCTGGTGACCGCGGTGCAGCTCGCCCACCAGGCGGTGCACCGGGCCGCCGCAGAGGGGCTGGGGGCGGAAGGGATGGGCGCGACGGTGGTGGCGGTGCGCCTGCGCGGGCCCCGGTACGAGGTGGCCTGGGTGGGCGACAGCCGTGCCTACCTGTGGAACGGGGGCCTGCACCAGCTCAGCCACGACCATTCCTTCGTCCAGCGCCTGGTGGACAGCGGTAACCTGGACGAGGCCGAAGCCCGCGCGCATCCCTACCGCAACGTCATCACCCAGAGCCTGGGCGCGGCGGATCGGGACCAGGTGGAGGTGGGCTACCAGCGCGGCGTGCTGCTGCGCGGCCAGTGGCTGCTGCTGTGCAGCGACGGTCTCACCGACGAGCTGGACGATCCCGCCCTGGAAGCGGTGCTCTCGGCCGCGCCCGACCCGGCCACTGCCGCCGCCACCCTCCTGGAGCAGGCCCTGGCGGCGGGCGGCCACGACAACATCACCATCGGCGTCATCGCCGCGCCCGCCGATGCGCCGCAGACCATGGAAGAGGCCCGCCGCCTGCTGCAGCCGCCGCGCTGGCCGCGGCTGCTGTGGCTGGCCGCGGCCGCCGCCGCCGGCCTGTTGCTCTACCTGTGGTTGTCGGCGCCCTGAACCGCGCTGCACGGTGGCACCCGGAAACGGTGCCCTGACGTCGAGGTGTCCTTCGTGCCGCCGGCACCGGGTGCTGCCCCTCATCACAGGGGCCCGCGGCCCCTTCGTCCCTCTGCCATGCACCGGGTTTCCGCAATGCGGCGGAGCTGCCGGGGGTCAGTGCCGCCGCAACGGGCGTGTTCCCTGGTTCGTGCTGGCCCCGGAGCGGGCGGCCGTTTCCCGCGCGGATTCCAGTGCGAAGGCGAGAAAGGCGCTGGCTGCGACTGACAGCTGCTTGCCCCTGGGGTAGACCAGGTACCAGTGCCGCCGCAGGGGGAAGCCCTCCACTGCCAGGATGATCAGGGCCTCGTCCGCGGGCGGGAGGGTGAGGCGGGAAAGCACCGAGAGTCCCAGCCCCCCGGCCACGGCCTGCTTGATGGCTTCGTTGCTGCCCAGTTCCATGCGCACCTGCAGGCGCAGACCGTGTTCCCGAAACACCCGCTCCGTGATGGAGCGTGTTCCGCTGCCGGGCTCGCGCAGCAGAAACGGTTCCCGGACGATGCGCTCGAGCGGGATCTTCCGCTGGGCCGAGAGCGGATGGTCGCGTGCCGCGATTACCACCAGTTCGTTCTCCATGAACGGCACCGCTTCCACGTCCAGCTCGCGCGGCGGTTGACCGAAAATATACAGGTCGTCCTGATTGGCGCGCAGCCGCTCGAGCACGTGCTCCCGGTTGGTCACCTCCAGCGAAACATCCACCCCCGGATGGAGATGGCAGAACTGTCCCAGGATGCGGGGCGCAAAGTATTCGGCGGTGGTGACGGCGGCCACGTGCACGGTGCCCTGCTTGAGTCCCTGCATGTCGGCGATGGTCATTTCGAATCCGTCCAGGGCGCGAAAGACCTCGCGGCAGGTGGAACACAGTGCCCGGCCAGCGGCGGTGAGGTGGATGCGCTTGCCCATGTGTTCGAACAGCGGCATGCCCACCATGTCGGCCAGCTTCTTGAGCTGCATGGACACGGTGGGCTGGCTGAGGTGTAACACGTCGGCGGCCCGGCTGTAGCTGCCGAGGCGGGCAGCGGCCTCGAAGATCTCCAATTGCCTGATGGTGACGCGGCGCGCAAAGTGACGCATAGGCCGGGTGTCCGTATTCATCTATGCAGATCCTAGATACTTTCTATTTTCATTTATCACTTTCCTTGTTCATCATTCAAGCGTGCTGGTCCTCGCGCGCGGGAACGAGGGCTATACACCTAACCTGAGAGTGGTCATAAGAGGAGGAGCGGTCATGGGTGAGACGATCACGGATCCCAAGGAGCGATACAAGTCCGGGGTAATCCCTTACAAGAAGATGGGCTACTGGGAGCCGGACTACGAGCCTCAGGACACCGATGTCATAGCATTGTTCCGCATCACGCCGCAAAAGGGCGTCGACCCCGAAGAGGCGGCGGCCGCCGTTGCCGGCGAGTCATCGACTGCCACCTGGACCGTGGTGTGGACCGATCGGCTCACTGCGTGCGAGCTTTACCGCGCCAAGGCCTACCGCGTCGATCCGGTGCCGGGTCGGGAGGGAGAGTTCTTTGCCTACATCGCCTATGACCTGGACCTGTTCGAGCCGGGGTCCATCGCCAATCTGACGGCGTCCATCATCGGAAACGTATTCGGGTTCAAGGCGGTCAAGGCCCTGCGGCTGGAGGACATGCGCATCCCGGTGGCCTATCTCAAGACCTTTGACGGGCCGCCCACCGGCATCGTGGTGGAGCGCGAGCGGCTCGACAAGTTCGGCCGCCCGTTGCTGGGCGCGACGGTCAAGCCGAAGCTGGGGCTGTCCGGCCGCAACTACGGGCGCGTGGTCTACGAGGCGCTGAAGGGAGGCCTCGACTTCACCAAGGACGACGAGAACATCAACAGCCAGCCTTTCATGCACTGGCGTGACCGTTTTCTCTACTGCATGGAGGCGGTCAACCGGGCCTCGGCGGCCAGCGGCGAGGTCAAGGGCCATTATCTCAATGTCACCGCCGCGACCATGGAGGACATGTACGAGCGGGCGGAATTCGCCAAGGAGCTGGGTTCGGTCATCATCATGATCGATCTGGTCATCGGTTACACGGCCATCCAGTCCATGTCCAAGTGGGCGCGCCGGAACAACATGATTCTGCATCTGCACCGGGCCGGGCATGGAACCTATACCCGCCAGAAGAATCACGGAATATCGTTCAGGGTCATCGCCAAGTGGATGCGCATGGCCGGCGTCGACCACATTCATGCCGGCACCGTGGTGGGCAAGCTGGAGGGGGATCCCAATACCGTGCAGGGGATCTACAACGTGCTGCGCGAGCCGCGCAACGAGGTCGATCTTCCACGGGGCGTCTTCTTCGACCAGCCGTGGGCCAGCCTGCGCAAGGTGATGCCGGTGGCATCGGGTGGTATCCACGCCGGCCAGATGCACCAGCTGTTGCATTACCTGGGCGAGGACGTCGTGCTGCAGTTCGGTGGCGGCACCATCGGCCATCCCATGGGGATCCAGGCCGGCGCCGTTGCCAACCGGGTGGCGCTCGAAGCCATGATTCAGGCCCGTAACGAGGGGCGCGACTACATCAATGAAGGACCGCAGATCCTGGCCCGGGCGGCCAAGGACTGCCAGCCCTTGCAGGCGGCTCTCGAGGTCTGGAAGGACATCACGTTCAACTACGAGTCCACGGATACGCCGGACTTCGTGCCCGTCGAAACCCCGGCGGCGTGAGGAGGACAACCGACATGATGAGAAACTACGGCAACAGGATCACGCAGGG
>JALUTW010000190.1 GCA_027021685.1 Chromatiales bacterium
TCACCGAGTTCCGCAGCCGCTACGGCGGCTGCGTGCTGGTGAGCCTGTTCTACGGCAAGCCCGCCCGGCGCCCGTTCCAGGAGTTCGTCGAGGAGCTCAAGAACCGGATCCTCGCCGCCAGCCAGGAGCTGGCGGTGGACAAGAGCCAGATGCTGGCCATCGAGCTGAAGGAACTGCGCCGCCTGGCCGGCGAGGGCGCCATCACCGACGCCGACTACGCCCGGGCCAAGGAACGGATCTTCCGCCTCCACGGCAGTGGCGGCGGGTGAAATTCACCGGCCCGAAATCACGGGCCGGGATCCCGACTCCGTCCCCTGTCCTCCGCTTTCTGTCTTCTGTCCCCCGCTTTCTGTCTTTTGTCCTCCGTCCTCTGTCCTCTGAACTCAGGCCGCTGCGCGCTTGCCCTTGCGGCTGAAGACGATCCCGCCGTCGGCCACGTCCACCAGGATGATGTCGCCGGGGACGAACTTGCCGGCCAGGATCTCCCGCGCCAGCGGGTTCTCGATCTCGTGCTGGATGGCCCGCTTGAGCGGCCGCGCCCCGTACACCGGGTCGAACCCGGCCTCGCCGATGCGATCCAGCGCCGCCTCGGTGAGTTCGATGTCCATGTGCCGCTCGGCCAGGCGCCGGCGCAGGTAACCCACCTGGATGTTGGCGATGGCGCGGATCTGGGCCTTGTCCAGCGGATGGAACACCACCGTCTCGTCGATGCGGTTGAGGAACTCGGGCCGGAAGTGCTGGCCCACCACCTCGAGCACCGCGGTCTTCATGGCCTCGTAGTCGTTGGTGCGTGCCATCTCCTGGATGAGCTGGCTGCCCAGGTTGGAGGTCATCACCACCACGGTGTTGCGGAAGTCCACCGTGCGCCCGTGGCCGTCGGTCAGGCGCCCGTCGTCGAGCACCTGCAGCAGCACGTTGAACACATCGGGGTGGGCCTTTTCCACCTCGTCCAGCAGGATCACCGAATAGGGCTTGCGCCGCACGGCCTCGGTGAGATAACCGCCCTCCTCGTAGCCCACGTAGCCCGGCGGCGCGCCGATGAGCCGCGCCACCGAATGCTTCTCCATGAACTCGGACATGTCGAGCCGGACCATGGCCTCCTCGGTGTCGAACAGGAACTCGGCCAGGGCCTTGGTCAGCTCGGTCTTGCCCACGCCGGTGGGCCCCAGGAACAGGAACGAGCCGTTGGGCCGGTTGGGATCGGACAGGCCCGCGCGCGAGCGACGGATGGCGTCGGATACCGCGCGCACCGCCTCGTCCTGGCCCACCACCCGCTTGCGCAGCTCGTCCTCCATGCGCAGCAGCTTCTCGCGTTCGCCCTCGAGCATCTTGGACACCGGGATGCCGGTCCACTTGGACACCACCTCGGCGATCTCCTCCTCGGTGACCTTGTTGCGCAGGAGCTTGGTCTCCTGCATCTCGGCCTGGGCCGCCATGTCGAGCTGCTTCTCCAGCTCGGGGATGCGGCCGTACTGGAGTTCGGACATGCGCTGCAGGTCGCCGGCACGGCGCGCGGTCTCCAGCTCCTGGCGCGCCCGCTCCAGCTCCTCCTTGATGTGCTGGGTCCCCTGGACCGCGGCCTTTTCCGCCTTCCAGATCTCCTCCAGCTCGCTGTACTCCTGCTCCAGCTTCCGGATCTCCTCTTCCAGCTTCTCCAGCCGGGCCTTGGAGGCCTCGTCGGTCTCCTTGGACAGCGCCTCGCGCTCAATCTTGAGCTGGATCAGGCGCCGCTCCAGCCTGTCCATGGCCTCGGGCTTGGAATCGATCTCCATGCGGATGCGGCTGGCCGCCTCGTCGACGAGGTCGATGGCCTTGTCCGGAAGCTGGCGGTCGGTGATGTAGCGGTGTGACAGGGTGGCCGCGGCCACGATGGCGGGGTCGGTGATCTCCACCCCGTGGTGGACCTCGTACTTCTCCTTCAGGCCGCGCAGGATGGCGATGGTGTCCTCCACCGTGGGCTCGTCCACCAGCACCTTCTGGAAACGGCGCTCCAGGGCCGCATCCTTCTCGATGTACTGGCGGTACTCGTCCAGGGTGGTGGCGCCGATGCAGTGCAGCTCGCCGCGGGCCAGGGCCGGCTTGAGCATGTTGCCGGCGTCCATGGCGCCCTCGGCCTTGCCCGCCCCCACCATGGTGTGGATCTCGTCGATGAACAGGATGATGTTGCCTTCCTGCTTGGCGATGTCGTTGAGCACTGCCTTGAGGCGTTCCTCGAACTCGCCGCGGAACTTGGCCCCGGCGATGAGCGCGGCCATGTCCAGCGACAGCAGGCGCTTGTGCTTGAGCCCTTCCGGCACCTCGCCATTGACGATGCGCTGGGCCAGCCCCTCGACGATGGCGGTCTTGCCCACGCCGGGTTCGCCGATGAGCACCGGGTTGTTCTTGGTCCGGCGCTGGAGGATCTGCACCACGCGCCGGATCTCGTCATCACGGCCGATGACCGGATCCAGCTTGCCCTGCTCGGCCCGTTCGGTGAGATCGATGGTGTACTTCTCCAGCGCCTGGCGCTGCTCCTCGGCGTTGGGATCGTCCACCTTCTGCCCGCCGCGGATGTTGTCGATGGCCTTTTCGATGGCGTCCCGGGTGGCGCCGGCCTTGCGCAGCAGCTCGCCGAGCTGGCCCTTGTCGTCCACTGCGGCAAGCACGAACAGCTCGCTGGAGATGTA
>JALUTW010000191.1 GCA_027021685.1 Chromatiales bacterium
GCGCGTACAGCGCCAGCTCCATGAAGCGCGCGAAGGGAATCGCCCCGCCGGCGGCGGCCATGGCCTCGCGCAGGTGCTCCACCACGCGCGCGCTGTGCGTGCGGGCGGCGGCATCGGGTGCGGGCAGCTTGCTCGAACCGGCGGTCATGGCTGAAGCGGACATGGGTTCCCGGGTGGCGTTGGCGGCGGCGGCGGCTTTTGCGGTACAGTGTGCGGCGTTGTTTTCGCCCGGCGGAGGATAGCACAGTGCTCACGGACAAGGTGGTGCTCATCACCGGCGCCGCCCACCGCATCGGCGCCACCATCGCCCGCCTGCTGCACGCCGAGGGCATGCGCATCGTGCTGCACTACCGTTCCTCGCGGGCCGCGGCCCAGGCCCTGCAGCAGGAACTCACCGCGCAGCGGCCCGACTCGGTGATGCTGGTGCAGGCCGACCTGCTCGCCACCGCCGGGCTGTCCACCCTGGTGACCGAGGCGGTCAACGCCTGGGGCCGGCTGGACGTGCTGGTCAACAACGCCTCCACCTTCTACCGCACCCCGCTGGGCACGGTGACCGAGGAGCAGTGGGACGACCTCATGGGCACCAACCTCAAGGCACCCTTCTTCCTCTCCCAGGCGGCAGCCCCGCACCTGCGCGCGCAACACGGCTGCATCATCAACATCGTGGATATCCACGCCGACCGGCCGCTGAAACACTTTCCCGTCTACAGCATGGCCAAGGCCGGCCTGGTGATGCTCACGCGCGCGCTGGCCTGCGAGCTGGGTCCGGAAGTGCGGGTCAACGCGGTGGCCCCCGGCGCCATCCTGTGGCCGGAACACCTGGACGAAGTGACCAAGCAGCGCATCGTTTCGCGCACCTTCCTCAAGCGCCAGGGCGACCCCATGGACATCGCCAAGGCGGTGCGCTTTCTCATCCGCGATGCCGACTACATGAGCGGCCAGGTCCTCACCGTGGACGGCGGCCGCAGTCTCAACTCGTAGCAACAGGGGCTGGACTCTGGCTGCCGGGGACCCATGCCCGGCAATTGCTCAACCCGGCCTTTGGTCTGAAAGACCACCGTCGTCACGGAAGACCGCGGGGACAGGAGTTGCGAACACGACACACCGCCTTGTACCCCCGGTGGTTCGGGTTCCTTCATCATTGGGCTCCCTGGCCCAGATCGATAGCCACCGGCCACAGCCGCTGGCTCGACTGGTCGAAGTCCGCCCACAGCTCGGCCATGGTGCGCCCGGCGACGGGGTGGACCAGATCGGGTGCGAGATCGGCCAGCGGGCGCAGGACGAAGGCGTTGTGCAGGATCTCCTCCCGTGGCAGCACCAGGCCGGGCGACTCCAGCACCAGGTCGTCGTAGAGCAGCAGGTCGAGATCGATGACCCGGGAGGAGAACCGCGGCCCGCTGCGGTCCCGCCCCTGGGCATCCTCCATGGCGTGCAGGCGCGCCGCCACCTCCGCCACCGGCCGGGCGGTGTCGGCCCCCGCCACCAGGTTGAGGAAGTTGTCGCCGGCAAACCCCACCGCCTCGCTCTCGTACACCGGCGACAGCGCCAGCGGCCCGAAGTCCGCGCGCAGGGCCGCCACCGCCCGGCGCACGTTGCGCGCGGCGTCGATGTTGCTGCCGATGCTTATATATATGCGGGCCACACCGGGCTCAGTCGCGGCGGCCACGCTCGATGAGCACGCCCACGTCGCGGGCGCCGCGGATGGCGCCGGGCTTGTTCAGGCGCAGCCGCACCCAGGGCACCGGAAACTCGTCGAGGATGAGCTGGGCCACCCGCTCGGCCAGGGTCTCCACCAGCTGGAAGCGGGACTCCTCGACAAAGGCGATGACGCGCTTGGCCACCGCCTTGTAGTCGAGGGTGTCCTCCAGGGCATCGCTGGCCGCAGCCCGGCGAATGTCGGTGGCCATCTCGATGTCGAGGCTGACGGTCTGGCGCACCCGCCGTTCCCACTCCCAGACCCCGATGACGGTGTCGATGCGCAGATCGCTCAAGTAGATGATGTCCATGGGGGGGAAGGTACTAGGGGCGAGGGGCGAGGGACAAGGGGGAAGAGGAATTTTTCACCCGACAGTTGCATGAAATTCTTGATGAATCGTGCTTTCGTGCCTCGACGGCAGGCGCCGGCCGAATTGCACCCGGGGTGAAATCCGGGTTCGCCCCTGGTCTTCGACGGAGTGCCGGGAAGCTGCCCGGTGCACGCCCCCTCACCCCGGCCCTCTCCCCCGCGATGCGGGGGAGAGGGGGACGGAACAACCGGCCGCGGTGCCAGCCCCCCGCGGTGAGCAAAAAGACAGTCCCCTCTCCTGCCGGGAGAGGGACAGGGTGAGGGGATCGGAACACGGCTTTTTCCAGCTCGTGCAACTCTCCCCACTCTGCCCCTTCATCCCGCGGGGAGGAAATCATGCAATGATCAGGTGCATGCTTGTTCCTGCCGCCGGGGACCGGTATCTTGCGCCCCATGTCATGGTTGTATGCCGGGCTCGTGCTCGCCGCCTACCTGCTGGGTTCGGTCTCCAGCGCCATCGTGGTCTGCCGCCTCATGGGCCTGCCGGACCCGCGCAACCAGGGCTCGGGCAACCCCGGGGCCACCAACGTGCTGCGCGTGGGCGGCAAGACGGCGGCGGCGGTGACCCTGGCCGGCGACATGGGCAAGGGCCT
>JALUTW010000192.1 GCA_027021685.1 Chromatiales bacterium
GGGGCAACGCCCCACAGGTTCATGTTATCAGGCTTTTACTCCGTTGGCAGCAGTACGGGGTTAGTCCATTTGGATCATTGGTTCACGACGGTGCTGGGTGAATGATGGTTGACCTCAGGGGATCCGGCCGTCACACACCATATCGGTGTGGCACCGGGCCGTGGCCAATGCAACCTCATTGGCTGGTCAGTAGAACCTAATCTCAGAGTTCCGCGCGCGTCGCCGTGGGGAATTTTGAGACAGGTTCTGCTCAGTCCGGCCGCCTTCCGTGGCAGAACAGCGTCTCCACGTCCATCCAGATGCCCTTGTCACCGGCCAGGGCGGCGACGGTCTCGAGATGGCGGGCGCGGAATTCCTCGCGCGCCTCGGCGGGCAGGCGTTCGACCCAGGTGCGCAGGCCCGAGTGCTGCACCACGTCCCACCATTCCTCCGGGCCGCTCAGGTGGTGTCCCATCTGCTCGGCGGCGATCTCGATGTCGGTGAATCCAGCCTGCTGCAGCAGGGCCTCGCACTGTTCCGGTGCGCTGAGGCTTTGCCACTGCGGCGGGTCGGGCTCGACACCCATGGCGGCGAGGTCCGCGCGCAACTGCTCGGCCAGGGGCGAGAAGGCACGCCCGCCGAAGACGGTGAAGGCCGTCCGGCCGCCGGGCTTGAGCACCCGGTGCCAGCGGCGCAGGCCCGCGCCGGGGTCGTCGAAGAAGAACAGGCAGAAGCCGCCCAGCACCAGGTCGAAGTAGCGGGAGCGGAACTCGAGCCGCTCCCCGTCCATCTGGTGGAAGTCCACGTTGTCCAGGCCCAGGCGCCGGACCTGCTCCGCCGCCTCGGCCAGCATGGCCGGGGCCAGATCGATGGCCTGCACCCGCCCGCCCGGGCGCACGCGCTGGGCTGCGGCCACGGTCACCGCACCGGTGCCGGCGCCCACGTCCAGCACCTTCTCGCCCGGCCGCGGCCGCGCCCGCTCCACCAGGCGGTCGGCGCAGAAGGGGAAGTGGCGCAGGGCCGGGTGGTCGTACCCCGGCGCCAGGGCATCGAACAGCTCGGCCCAGGCGGCCTTGGTCTCGCTGAGGTCGTCCATTCAGGTCACCGGCAGCTGGTAGTGGCGCGCCAGCAGGGCGGCGGTGAAGCCGGCGCGCAGGTAGAAGCCGCGGGGCAGGGTGCTGATGGTCTCGCCATCGGCCCCCACCGCCGCGGTGAGCACGCGGCCGTGGGCGGCCTTGGGGCGGATCTGGAGCCAGCGCCCGCGGCGGGCGTCGATGCGCTCCAGCTCGCCGCGGCAGACCAGCTCCATGAGTTCCTCGTAGTCGGCGCGCAGGGCGGCGTCCTCCGCCGGAGCCGGCCGCCACAGCAGGGGCGTGCCCACGCGGCGCCGCGCCAGCGGGACGCCGGCTGCCGCCTCCACCGGCACCCACAGCACGCAGGCCAGCTTGCGCCGCACCCAGGAGCGGGCCCACGGCAGGTGCGCCTCGGCCCCCAGGGGCACGGTGCACACGTAGGTGGACTCGCGCGGGCGGCCGCGGGCGTCCACCGGCAGGGTCTTGAGTTCCACTCCCAGGTGGGGGAAGTCGGGCTCGGCCTGGGCGCCGGCCGCCGCGCCCAGGGCCGCTTCCAGGAGCTGGCCCACCCAGCCCTTGTCGCGGCGCAGATCGGCGGGCACCGGCCGCCCCAGGGCCGCGGCCAGTTCGCCCAGGGTGTGTCCTGCCAGGTCCGCGGCGCGGGCCTCGAGCCGGGCCAGCGTCGCGGGGGCCCTCGCACCGGTCACGGGTGGCCGCCCCCCTCGTCCCGGCGCCAGTCGCCGGACTTGCCGCCCGACTTGGCCAGGAGGCGGATGTCCTCCATCACCATGCCGCGATCCACCGCCTTGCACATGTCGTAGATGGTGAGCAGGGCCACCTGGACCGCGGTGAGGGCCTCCATCTCGACTCCGGTCTTGCCCCGGGTCTCGGCGGTGACGCGGCAGTGTACGCCGGGCAGGTCGGCCTCAGGCGCGAGTTCCACCTCCACCCGGGTCAGGGGCAGGGGATGGCACAGGGGCACCAAGTCCGCCGTCTTCTTGGCCGCCATGATGCCCGCCACCCGGGCCACGCCCAGGACGTCGCCCTTGGCGTGGCCGCCCCGGCGGATGAGGGCCAGGGTGTCGGGGCGCATGCGGATGCGGCCCTCGGCCACCGCCACCCGGTGGGTGTCGGCCTTGTGGCCCACGTCCACCATGTGGGCCTCGCCGGCGGCGTTGAAGTGGGTGAGCTTGTCGCTGGCCACGCGGACCCTCCGCTGGTGGGGTTTCGTGCCGGCATGATAGGCTTGCACTCCCGTGATGACAACGCCATCCGGCTGCCGGCCATGACCATCCAGGTGAACGTGAGACTCTTTGCCTCCCTGCGCGAGCGGGTGGGGTGCGGCGAGGCGGTCCTGGAACTGCCCGCGGGTGCCACCGCCGCCGAGGCGTGGGCCCGGCTGGCGGACGGGCCGCTGCCCGACAACACCCTGGTGGCCGTGAACCGCGAGTACACCGACGCCGGCCACCGCCTGGCCGACGGCGACGAGCTGGCCTTCTTTCCGCCGGTGACCGGGGGCTGAACGGGATGAAGGTGGCCCTGGCCCCGGCGGCCCTCGATCCCTGGGCGGAGGTGAGTGCCCACCAGCAGTCCCTGCGCCCCGGCGCCTTTGGTGCCACCGCTGTCTTCGTGGGCACCATGCGGGACTTCAACGACGGCGAGGCGGTGGAGGGCATGTTCCTGGAGCACTACCCCGGCATGACCGAGGCCCACCTGGAGCGCATCGCCGCCGAGGCCCTGGCGCGCTGGGATCTGCTGGACGTGCTCGTGGTGCACCGGGTGGGGGAGATCGCCCCGGGCGAGCCCATCGTGGTCACCGCCGCGTGGTCGGCCCACCGCGGCGAGGCCTTCGCTGCCTGCCGCTACCTCATGGGGGAGCTCAAGAGCCGGGCGCCGTTCTGGAAGAAGGAACGCCTGCGGGAGGGCGAGCGCTGGGTGGCGTTCAAAACCCCGGCCGAAGAATAGGGCTCTTCCGCATGCGGGTACCGGTACGGGCCCCTTTATCTGGCGGAATCCCCAACATGTGTAATACTTCTGTGTGATGGCGGGGATTTTCGCCCTTTACCTAAAATAAACAATCTGCGCCGAAGAACAACCGACAAGGGGGCGCGTGGTGTCTGGTGGTCCTGCGCGCGGCCGGTGTTTGGCCGCCGCGCTTGCGTTGTTGTGTTTTCAGGCGGTTCCGGCGTCGGAGCTGGAACTGGCGCCTCCTTCCAGGGGCTGGCGGGGTCCCGCCGAGCCGTTTCGTATCCGCGTTCCCGACCAGTGGCCGGTGGAACGCCTCCAGCGCTTGGCGCTGGAGGTGGACGGGGTGGACGTCACTTCCCTGCTGACCCGCGAGGGGCCCTATGCCGTGTACCGGCCGGTGGAGCCCCTGGCCTACGGCAGCCACGAGGTGAGGGTGGTGGAATACCTGCCGGACGGCGGCGTCGAGGAACTGGTCCTGTGGGAGGTCGAGGTGCGGCATTCGGCGGCGTTCCGCGAGGCCTCGGCCGGAATGGAGGCGGATCTCACCCTCTCCCGGCGCGTTGCGGCCAGCAGCAACCTGGCCGGGCCGGCGCAGTGGGCCGCGGAAGGCACCCTGACCCTGAGCGGGATGGCTGCCGACGGCGAGTGGCGCGCGACGGGCAGTGCGGGGCTCGGCTACAACAGCCTGCAGCCTTCGGCCGGGGAAAGAAAGGTCGATCTCACGAGCTACATGGCCCGCCTGGAGCGCAAGGCGCTGGGGGTGTCCCTGGGCAATCTCGGTGTGACCGGCAGCAGTCTCATCAGCGACGGGGTGTCCACCCGGGGCGTGGCAGTGGATTTCGGGCATCTCGACCTCCGCCGGGTACGGGCCAGGGCCTTCGTGGCGCGTGCAGACAGTGTGTCCGGTTTCCGGGAAGGTCTGGGCATCGGCGACGAGGAGAACCGGGTTGTGGGTGGGGATTTCACCTTTTTCCCGCTAAAGGCCTCGCCGCAGGATCTGGTGGTACAGGGGACGGTCTACGACGGCACCGCGTCCACCGGTGGCGAAGGCACGCTTGGCGGCGAATCGGTCCAGAAAGGGAGCGGTGCCTCGCTGAGCGTGGACGGCCGGATGTTCAAGGGGCGCCTGCGGGTACGTGGTGAATATGCCCGAACCCGGTGGGATCCGGATGCCGGCGGGAGCCTGTCGGATTCGCTCACCGATGATGCCTATCTGGTCGGGATCCGGTACGGCGGAGAGTTCCGGGGCAAGACCGGCGGGAGCTGGGACGTGCGGCTCACCCATGGCCGGGCGGGCCCCTATTTCAACAGCCTGCTCAAGGCCGGGGCACCCAACGACCAGGAAGCCACGCAGCTGGTCCTGGCAGGGCAGCGGGGCGGCTGGACCGCCGGCCTGGCGTTGCTGCGGGCCCGCAGCAACGTGGCCGATGAGGCGACCATCCCGGTGGCGGGGCTGGATTCGGCCGTGGCCGACGCGGTCTATTCGTTCCGCAAGCCGTGGGCGGGGCTGGTCACCAAGCTCTCCATGACGGCGGGCCGCCAGCGGAGCCGTCCCCGGCGGCTGCCCGCGGGCTACCTGGCGGGGATCGTGGCCGATGATCTCACCACCTCCGGCAGCCTGAGCGTGGACTATTCGGTACTGGGCGCCACGGGCAAGCTGGCCTGGGACCGTGCCACGCGGTGGGACTATGCCGCGGTATCGGCCAGCCGCACCGACACCTGGAAGTTGTCTCTCAAGAGGTCTTTCCTGAAGAAGAAGCTCACCGTCTCTCCCACCTACACCCGTTCCGACACGCGCGAGCTGGACGGCAGCGGCAACAGCATCACTGACACCGTGACCGTGGTGTTTTCCCTCCGTGGCATACCCCACGAGCGCCTGAGCCTGACCATCACCCCCCAGGTGAACCGCATCCGGGATCCCTACGGCACAGACACGGAGACGCGCACGGTCACCTTTGGTGCAGGCTGGCGCCTGGCCAAGGGCGGCGGGACCGGCCCGGCGGTCACCCTCGGCTTGTCCGGAACATGGCAGAGAGTGGCGGACCGGCCGGCGGGAACGTCGGTGAGCGGGTGGCAGATCTTCGGCAGCATCAGCGTGGTGTTCGGGCGATGAACAGACGTTGCGATAACGGTTGGAGGGGCAGGCGCGGCGTGCGGCTGCCGGGGTGGGGGCTCGCGGCCCTGCTGTGCCTGCCGGCCGTGGCCGGCGCGAACCTGCTTAACGGGTCGGTGAACAGCGTGCCGCAGACCGTGGACAGCACGCGCGACACGGTGCTGCGGGTGCGCTGGCAGATGACCTTCCAGAACAACGGCGAGCCGGGCACGGTGTACTCCAACAGCGGTGTGGTGGGATTGTATGGTGGCCAGACCTGCCAGGTATTCCAGACGGTTGCCGGGCGGGTGGAAAAACAGGTGTCCACTGCCCAGCCGCCGGTGACGGTGACGTTCGACGAGACGGTCACCGTGCCGGCGGCGGCGGTGGTGGCGGCGCGCCGCCAGGGGCTGCCCTACATCGACTACTGCCGCCGGTTTCTGGACGACGACGGTTTCACTCCCGGCATCCTGCTGGTCCAGAGACTGTACCTGCAGGCGGGCGGCCTGGGCGGCGAGCTGGGGCTCAACTATGTCCGCCTGCGGTTCGACGACGGCAGCGTGTCCACCGTGGTTCCGCGCGGCGGGCGCCTGGGCATCCGGGCCCTGGTGCGCCACAACGGGCGCGGGCTGGTGCGCGCCGTGTGGGAGGTGGCCGATCCCGCCAGCACCCGCGGCACGCCGCAGTACGTGGTTCTGGGCACCGTCCACCGCTACCTGACCGGGGCCGGCGAGGAAATCCTCACCGGGCCCGCGCTGCCCACGCACCTGCCGGGATTGTACCTGGTGCGGTTGCGTTTTCTTGAACCCGAGGTGCCCGCCTCGGCCCTCGTGTTGCGCTATTTCGTGCAGAGCACCACGGCCACGCCACAACCGCTGGCGCCCATTGCGGTGTCCGGGCCCGCGGACGGCGCGCGGCTGGCGCCGGCCACTCGTTTCCGCTGGGCGCCGGTGGAAGGGGCCGGGGCCTATCGCATCGAGTTCCACCGGGCCGAAGGAGGGTTCGGCGCCCGGCCGGACCGGCCGGCGGACGACAGCCGCCCGGAGGCCGGACTGCTGGTGCCGGGGGACGCCGGCGAAGCGGCGGTTTCCCGCCTGGTGCGCGAGCGGCTGACGCCGGGCACCTGGTTCTGGCGGGTGGTGGCCTTCGACGGGGAGGGTCGCCGGGTGGCGGCCGGGCCTTTCCGGCGCATCATCGTGGGGCCGGCGCGCGCCGATGGCGGAGGAGGCTGAGGCCAGGGACTGGCTGTCCCGCGTGGCGCAGGGCGACGAGGGCGCCCTGCGGTGCCTGTATGACGCCTATTCCCCGGCCATCTACCGTTTCGCCCTGGCCCGCCTGGGCAACGCGGCCGACGCGGCCGACGTGGTCAACGAGGTCATGCTGGAGGTGTGGCGCGGGGCCGCGGCCCGCTACCAGGGTGATGCCTCGGTGAGCACCTGGCTCCACGGCATGACCTCCTTCCGCATCATCGACTGCCTGCGCCGCCGGGCGCGCCACGAGGGGGACGGCGATCCCGAACCCGGTTCCGACCGGCAGGAATACGAGCGCTGGATGGAGGCCGAGGGCGAGCCGCCGGGCGAGGCCCTGGTGCGGGCGGCGGAGGACGCCACCCTGCTGCGCCGGTGCCTGGACAGGCTGGGTCCGCTTCTGCGCCAGGCGGTGTACCTGGCGTTTTTCGAGGAGCGCCCCTACGGGGAGATCGCGGGCATCCTCCAGTGCAGCGAGGGCACGGTGAAATCCCGCATCTTCAACGCCCGCCGCCAGCTCCGGGAGTGCCTGGAGGGCCTGATGGCGGGGCGGGCGTGAACCCGGCCCGGTGATGCTGCGGCAAACCATTGACGCCGTGGCGTGATGCGGCGGGGCACGGTGACGGACATGCACGAGCAAGGCGACAACGAGACCCATCCGCTGGAGGCCCTCACCTGGCTGGCCAACGGTACCCTGCGGGGTGAGGAAAGAGAGCGGGTGGAGCGGCACGTGGAACGCTGCGGACGCTGCCGCACCGAGCTGCGGTTTCTCGCGGCCCTGGGCCGCGGAACCCGAGCGGCGTGGTCGGACGAGCGCCCGGGCGAACTGGGCTGGGCGCGGCTGCGGGCGGCGGTCCGCCGCGAGCGGCGGCAGAAGGCGGGACGGGTGCCGTGGTTGGCGGCGGCCGCGGTATTGGTGGCGGTTCAGGCCGGGCTGCTGGGCTGGTGGGTGCACGAGCGCGGGGAAGAACCCGCCTATGTCGCCCTGGGCGAACAGGCCGGGCCGCGGCTGCAGGTGAGGTTCCGGCCCGAGACCACGGAGGTCCAGCTCCGCCGTGTCCTGCGCGACGCGGGCGTGGCGCTGGCAGGCGGTCCGGGGGCACTGGGCATCTACGAGGTGCGGCCGCTGTCGGCGGAGCCCGGGGCGCTGGACGAGGCTGCCCGGCGCCTGGCCGCCTCGCCCCATGTGATCGAAGTGCGGAGGCCATGAAGCGCGTTCTGCCGCTGGTGGGGATTGTCCTGTTCGCCGTCGCCGGCGCCGCGCGCGCCGGCGACCCCTGGGACGTGCTGGACGGGAACGGCCTGTTGCAGAAACAGGATCTCCTCAAGAAGGGGACCGCTGCGGACACGGGCAAAACGGGAACCAGTGACAAGGCGGGGACCGGCGCCAAGGCCGGAAAAAAGGGCGGCGCCGGGACGCCGCCAAAAACCGGGGCCGGGGTGAAGGACAAGGCCGGCGGGTTTGCGGCGCCGCCGGTGCCTCCGGCGAAGGGCGCCGGCGGCACGGTGGTTCCTCGATACCTGCACAGCGTGCCGCCCCAGTGGAAAAAACAGCCGCAGGCCGGCACGGGCGGCAAGAAGGGCGGCGTATCCGTGGGCGATCCTGTCAAGACGCTGGGGGTGAAGGTGGATGAAGAGAAGGGGCCCCCGCTCCAGACCGAATCGGGTGGTGTCTATGACGAATTCATTCCCGACCAGGAAACCGGCGAATGGACCGCCCCCGAGGGCGACATGCCGCCGGGAGAGGGTCAGCCGCCCGGTCCCGGGCCGTCTCCGTCCACCCCGGACGGCGGTCTGCTGGGCGGGGCCCTGCCGCCCCCGCCGCCGGCACCGGCGAAGGAGAAGGCGGCCGGTGACGGGCCGGTGGAGCCGCGCGAGATCCTGTTGGCCAGCGGCAGCATGGAAGAGGCGCGCCAGGCCCAGCAGATCATGGCCGGGTCCGGCTACCGCCTGCGCAGCCGCCGGGTGCTGGAAGGGCTGGGCATGGTGCTGAGCGTGTTCCGGGCGCCGCGGGGCGTGGACGTACGCGACGTGGTGCGCCAGATGCAGGAACAGTCCCCGGACACCTGGCTCGATGCCAACCACCGCTACCGGCCGCTGGCTGCGGGCCCGGCCGCGGACGCCGTGCGCTACGCGCGCGCCCTGGTGGGCTGGCGCACCACCGCCGGCTGCGGGCGGGGAATGGAACTGGGGCTGGCGGACGGGCCCCTGGACGCAACGCATCCGGCCTTCGCCGGGCGCGCGGTGGAGGTGGCCCGCCTCCTGCGGCGCCGCGAGGAGGCCGCCGGGCCGGCGCACGCCACCGCCATCGCCGCCCTCCTGGTGGGCGCCCCGGGCAGCGGGTTCGAGGGGCTTTTGCCCGCCGCGCGCCTGCGCCTGGCGGTGGTGTTGCGCCGGCGCGGCGAGGGGATCGCCGACACCACTGCCGAACACATGATCCGGGCCCTGGACCATTTCGCTCGCCACGGGGTCGGGGTGGCCGTGCTCAGCCTGGGCGGCCCGCCCAACCGGCTGCTTGAACTGGGCACCTGGCTGGCCGCCCGCCGCGGCGTGCTGCTGGTGGCGGCGGCGGGCAACGGCGGGCCGGAGGCCGCGCCGGTCTATCCCGCCGCCTACGAGCACGTCACCGGGGTCACCGCGGTGGATGCCGACGGCCGGCTCTACCCGCGGGCCACGCCGGGGGAACATGTCGCGGTGGCGGCCCCGGGCGTGGACCTGTGGTCGGCCGCGCCCGGGGGCGGGGGCGGTTATTTCAGCGGCACCTCCTATGCAACCCCGTTCGTGGCCGCCGCCCTGGCGCGTCTGCGTGCCGCGGGCCGGACCGATCCGCTCCGGGACCTCCTGGAGCGGGCGCGGGACCTGGGACCAGCGGGACCGGATCCGCGGTTCGGGCGCGGCCTGCTGCGGGATCCGGGGTGCGGCGCGGTAGTGAACCGCCGGCCGCCGGCACACGGCTCATGAACAGGCGGCACATGCCGCCAGGTTGTCACAGCGAAGCAAGGAGTAACCACCATGAGAACCGTATCCTTGATTGCATGCAGCACCCTGCTGTTTGCCGCCACTGCCGTGCAGGCAGAGTTGAAATTGAAACTGCCGCAAGACATCAAACCCGTTGCGCCCATTCCCCAGGACACGCCTTCCATCCAGGCCGACCGGGTGCAACCGCGGGGCATTGATGTCTTCGTGACCAGCAGCGACCAATCCTGCGCGTGCCGGGACAAGCTGGAACGTTTCGGCATCATCCTGATCGATGGCGGGTTCACCGTGACGGTGGCCAACCCTGCCATGCGCCCGGTCCAGGCCCGGGTCACGCTCACCTACAGGAACCCCCGGAGCCGGACCGTGGAATCCGTGCGCAAGACCGTGACCCTGAGCGCGGCCCGGCGGGTGGGACGCAGTCCCGTCGCAGGCGGTGCCACAGTGCGGTTTCCCCGCTCCCGGCTGCTCGATACGGCCTATGGCGTTGCGTTTTCGGTGGAGCCGCTGGGTGTCCGTGATCCCGACACGGCCAACAATACCCTGCGCCTGCGCCAGATTGGGGAAATTTGCAAACCCTTCCTGCGGTGAAGGCGGCCTGCGCATCGGTGCGCCGGCCGGTTCTTGCGGCATGTGTTTCGGCATCTGACCGGGACACTGTGCCCGATGTTCAAAGCAAGTAGGGAGATGACAATGAAAGGCATACATTCAATCGCACATGAAGGCTTCCGTGGCTGGTGGTTGCCGGCGGCGCTGGCCCTGGCGCTCACCGGGTGCGGCGGCGGTGGCGGCGGTGGCGGCGGTGGCGGCGGTGGCGGCGGTGGCGGCACCGCCGCGGTGGGCAGTCTGGACACCACCTTCGGTGCCGACGCCGACGGCGACGGCACGCCCGACGGCTGGATCCTGCACGTGGCGCCCGGCACCAATGACATTTTCCGGCCCGCCGATGCGGTGCGGGATTCCGCCGGCCGCATCATCGTCACCGGTTCCATGTACGATGCGGCCAAGGCCGGGGACCGCATGGCCCTGTGGCGGCTGAACACCGACGGCAGCCTGGACACTTCCTTCGGTGTGGACTACGACGGCGACGGCACGCGCGACGGCTACTGGCTGGCGCCGGCCACGGAAACCACCGTGGGCAAGGCCGTGACCCTCGCCGGTAGCTATATCCTGGTGGCCGGGTATGTGGAGGACGGTGCCGGCGACAGGTCCGCGCGCGTGTGGCGCCACAATGCCCCCGACGGCTCGCTGGACACCACCTTCGGTGCCACCTTTACGACGCCGGTCAAGGGCTACATCGACCTGGCGGATCCGGACAGCGATGGTGACGGAAGCCCCGAGGGCGATGCCGTAGGGCTGGACATCATCGAGGACGGCAGCGGCCGCATCGTGGTGGCGGGCTACGGAACCAACGCCTCGTTCAACCGCAACGTGGTGGTCTGGCGCCTGGTGAACGTGCTTGGGTTCTGGGGCCTCGACTCCCTCACCTTCGGTGCCGGCGGCGTGTTCCAGGACCCGGGCTCAATGGTTGGCGACGAGGGAGCCAGGGCCGTGGCCGAGGATGCCTCCGGCAACCTGGTGGTGGCGGGCAGGAAATACGACGCCGTGGCCCCGGGTTCCATGGACGACATGGCCGTGTGGCGGCTGAAGGCCGACGGCAGCCTGGACACCTCCTTCGGCGGCGACTATGACGGCGACGGCACGCCCGAGGGGTGGTTCGTCCATCATGACGCCGCCGGGGGCGGGGCGGGGGACTTTGCCAACGGCATGACCATCGCCTCCGACGGGGATATTCTGGTGGCGGGAGCCAGCGCCAGTTCGGTGGCGGCTTCCATGGACGCGGTGATCTGGCGCCTGACGCCGGATGGGGCCCTGGACAGCGCCTTCAACGGCGGTTTCCGCACCCTGCGGGCGCCCACCGGCGTCATCCAGAGCGCGGTGGCGGTGGCCGAGGGCCCGGGCGGAGACATCCTGGCCACAGGTCTCCGGGGTTTCCTGGTCTCCAAGCTCGTCACCTGGCGGCTGGACGCCGCGGGAGTCGTGGCCGGCGAGAGCGAGTTCACCTTCGGAAACCCGGTCAAGGGCATCATGGGCCTGGCCGTGCTGCCCCGCGCGGGCGGACAGGTGACCGTGGTGGCAACATCGGCACTGGCGCCGGCGGACGAGAACGGGCTGCTCGTGGTGCAGTACGGTCCGTGAACGTGCGGACCGGGCGGACCGGGCCCGTGCCCGGTCCGCCGGAGGCCCCCGCCGGCCGGCGAGTGTTGGTGCCGTGTCTCCGCGGGGGAGGAAATGGAGGTGGAACATGAAGGCGTGCAGACTGGCATTGATCATGGTCCTGCTGCCGTCCCCGGTGTGGGCGGCGGACCCCGGTACGGCCACCCCTGCGGAGCTGCGCGAGGGCCTGAAAAAGGGTCCGGAGCCGAAGCTCAAGTCGCCGGCGCAGTTGCGCGAGGGCCTGAAGAAGGGCTCGGTGCCACAACTCAAGTCGCCGGCGCAGTTGCGCGAGGGCCTGAAGAAGGGCTCGGTGCCACAACTCAAGTCGCCGGCGCAGCTGCGCGAGGGGCTGAAGA
>JALUTW010000193.1 GCA_027021685.1 Chromatiales bacterium
CACCCGGCTCCTTTCACCCAAAGACACCAGTTATTCCGATGAAAGTCAAGGTCAATTTCATATTGTTTATGAAATTAATTTTTGCGATATTCTCATCAGCTCAGATACAGCATTGGAAGGAGCAGGCTCATCGATCCCGGATATGACGAAGCTTTCGTCTTGGGACGGGGCCTGTTCCTTTCTCTTTTTGTATTGCCTTCTGGAAATAGGGGCTTCGTCATCATACTTTTGCAGGCGTCGTACTTTGGGCGGCTTGTTTTTCTGTTGCTTGGGTTGGGATTTCAGCTGGTTTTGACGATCGATTTCGGGATCGAACGGCGTTTGGTTTTTCAGCATTGCATACACAATGCGCAGGATTTTATGCATGCAAACGCCGATGGCGGCTCTTTTATGCATGCCTTTGGCCAGGCAGCGTCTGTAAAGGGCTTTGATGACGGGATTAGTGTTGATGGCATTAAAGGCAACCATGAACAAGATCGCCCGTGCCTCGGCGCGTCCTTTCTTACTCATCCGCATTGCGCCCGTGCCATCGCCACTTTGTTTGTAAACTGGATGCAGACCAAAATAGGAGGCCAAATGCTTTTTGGTAGGGAAACGATGAATATCTTCAATGCAGAGCAATAGGCCGACCGCCGAATATACACCGATGCCTTTAAAGGTTTTTAATAAGTCCACTAGCCCAACTTCGACACTTGATTGATTTAAGTTTAATAAAAACAGTGAACGGGGATAAAAAGTCTTCACTACATTTTTCTGTTTTTGTCTAATCTTGTCGGGATTTTGAGTTTTAGCTTCTGCAGCAAGATTTGCTGATGCTTATCGGGTTTAGTCACACATGGGATTCGAATTTCCTTTTTCCCTTTGGTCGGAAGCACCACGTCATTCAGCTTAATATAACTGATCTCGTCGATGATTTTTCTGGGACAATCGCCCAGACCTGCTCTTTTACATAATTGCGCCAGAAATTTCCACAACACGAAGGCCAGAAAGCAAACCAGGATGTGCGCTTGCACCCGCTCCTGTTTCTGGTGCCAGATCGGCCTGAGACGCAAATCACTTTTGTGAATGCGGAACGCCTCTTCGGCATCGGTCAGATGAATGTAGGCACGCCACAACTCTTCGGCACTCCAGTTTTTGATGTTGGAGCGCAAAAGGTAGCAGCCTTCTGACAGTTCGGCCCAGGTTTTGTGCTTTTCTTTCCACGTCCAGATCAAATCAAGCTTGCCGGCGGCATCGGTCTTGACCTGAATATCAAACAGCGCGGCGGCGCGTTTGTTGCGTTCGAGCAAGCGGCCGATCCGGCGTTCGGCGACACCGCGATCTTTGAGTGTGCCTTTTTCACAGGCCGCTTTGATCTTCTCCAGGCCATCTTCGATGTTTTGGGCAAAGCGCAAAAAAATCGCCCTTTCTTTTTCACGACGCAGGACACTGCGGCAGAGGATATAGGTTTCGTCCTCACCGTCGGGAGATTGGCAGATTTTGACTTCAACGCCTTCTTGAACCGCCTGCCAATTTTCAGAAAGCAACTCTTGTTCGAACTTTTTCAGGGCGCTTTTGGGGGTGCCGATAATGTATCGCCTGTTGCCTTTTTTCAGAAATTCGATATTCTCAGCGCTGATCATGCCGCGATCCATCACCCAAATGCGATCGGCGGCACCGTACTGGCTTTCGATCTTGGTGACGATCTCTTCCACGGTGGTCACATCCTGGCGGTTGCCGGCAAAGACTTCGTAGCCCAGAGGAATGCCTTCTTTGGTGACGATGAGCGCGATGCACACCTGCTTGCAGTCGAAGCGTTTGTCCCGAGAATAGCCGCGTTTGGCTTGTGGGTTCTTTTTTGCCTCACCTTCGAAATAGGTGGAGGTGACGTCGTACAGCAAAATGTCGTATTGAATGTCGAAAAGAGTCTCGAACCGTTCTTTGAGATGGCTTTGCAGGGCTTCCTTGTGCGGCAAAAGTTTATCCAGCGCGCGATACAGGCGATTGTCATAGATATCTTCAGCCGGAATGTCCAGCAAGTCTGCAAGGGCAGTGTGTCCGTAGAAGTGCTCAGCAATATAAAGCTCGCTTTTGGGGTCGCAAAAGCGGGCGACCAGCAGAATCAGCGCCAGATCAGCCCAGCGGATTTTCTCACGGCCATTGGGGAAAAGATCGTTGAGCAACTGGTTCAGCCCCAGGCGTTTGATGAGTTCCAGACAGAGCCAGATATCGCCAAAACGCCGCGTGCGTTCGACGCGAACGGATTTGATGTCAACGGCAACCCATTTCGGCGTTTGTTCTTCAAAAAGCTCTTTTTGGCGCTGCTTTTCCGGATCGGCCAGGCGAACGCCGAGCTTGCCTTCGGTGTCGATTTCTCCGATATAAGAGACGATACGCTGCCGCGGGCCACGAGCGGTTCTGTAAGATTCGACCAATGCCCAATAGGCGTGGGTTTTGCCATCTTTCTTGCGTGTCAATTTGCGAATAAACATGGCATAAAGATGACAAATAACCCTTTAAAAAGCAATAGGGCAGGTCTTCACTACACGGCATTTTCAAAAAACAGAACAGAAAAACAATAGGTTACAAAAAAATGTTACAGAAATCAGGGCAAATTGTAATATAAGTGTCGAACTTGGGTTAAATAGGGCAATCGGGCAGCGAAAA
>JALUTW010000194.1 GCA_027021685.1 Chromatiales bacterium
AGCCGGCCAGCTCGGCGCGTTCCTCGGTGAGGCCCACCGCGGCGATCTCCAGCGCCGAGTCCACCACCACCGGCACCCGGTGATAGTTGCGCTGGGTGGTGTTGCCGGTGACGGCGTTGTTGGCCGCTACCTTGGCGTCGTGCAGGGCGGCGTTGGCGGTCATGGGGCCCGCCTTGACGTCCCCCACGGCATAGACGCCGGGGAGGCTGGTTTCCAGGTACTCGTTGGTGCGGATGAAGCCCCCGGCGTCCACTTCCACGCCGGCCTGTTCGAGGCCGAGGCCCCCGGAGTTGGGCGTCCGCCCCACCGCCACCAGGACGTGGCTGAAGCGCTCGCGGCTGCCGTCCGTGAAGGTGACGTCCACGCCGCCGCCGTCCACCCGGGTGCTTGCGACGGTGAGCCCCTTGCGCACGTCCACCCCCAGGCGCTGGAACTTGCGTTCCAGCATCTGCCCGGCCCGCTCGGGGATGCCCGGCTTGTCCAGCAGCCGGCCCGAGCGTTCCACGATGGTGACGCGGGCCCCGAACTGGTGGAGCAGGTAGCCCAGCTCGGTGCCCACCGGGCCACCCCCCAGGCACAGGATGTGTCGGGGCAGCTCGGCGAGGGTGGTCATGAAGTGGCTGGAATCGATGATGCGCCTGCCGTCCACGGGGCAGGCCGGATGGGTCCTGGGCCGGGCCCCGGTGGCGATGATGATGCGCGCCGCGTGCAGGGTCTCGGTCCCGCCGTCCTCCAGGGCGATGGTGACCCTGCCGGGACCGGCCAGGCTGGCACGGCCGCGGACCAGGCGCACGCCGAGGCGCCGCAGCCACAGGGGGAAGTGGTCGCGGATGTTGCGCACCACCTCGTCCTTGTGGCGCAGCGCGGCCGGAAAGTCGCCGCGGGTGTGGCCGGTGAGGCCGCGCCCGTTGAGCGCGTTGACGTCGTCGATGAGGTTGGCCAGGTAGACCAGGGTCTTCTTGGGGATGCAGCCCTGGTTGAGGCAGGTCCCGCCGGGCAGGCCCTTCTCCACCAGGGTCACCCGGGCGCCCAGGCGCGCGGCCGTGACCGCGGCCTTGTAACCGCCGGGTCCGCTGCCGATGACGACGAGGTCGGGGGTGGTCATGGAGCTCAGGAGGCCTCGCCCGAAGGGGCCGATTCGTCGGCCGGCTTGTAGTTGGGGTCCCTGGGATTGAGAAAGATGAACTCGAACTTGCCCGGCTCCAGCTCCACGAAGTCGATGGTGGTGCCGTCGAGCAGCTCCAGGCTGGTAGGGGCCACCACGATCTCGATGCCTTCCGAGGTGAACTTCATGTCGCCCTCGCGGCTGGTGTCGTCGAAGCCCATGCCGTAGTGAATGGAGCCGTCCGGGTTGCGGGTGGCGGCCACGCGCAGGGCCATGCCCTCCATCTTGCCCTCGCGGGCGGAGTGGCGGACCTGCCTGGCGGCCGCGGGTGTCAGTGTAATCACGTCTCGTCCTCTTGCGGTGTGGGTTGAACCATCGGCCTGTCAGGGCCCGGCCTGCCGGGAAGGCGGCTCGGAACGGGTCCGGCGCAGGGCGCGGACGAATCCGGTGAACCGCCTCACCCATGGACACTGGCGGGTGTGGCGCAGGTGAGCGTAGCCCGCCACCAGGTTGCGGTACACGATGCCGTCGTGGCGCCCGTCCACGCCGGCGCCCCGCAGCACGCGCCAGGCGAAGGTCGCGTCCGGGGCCAGGTTTTCGATGCGCGAGTAATGGAACTCGTGGGCGTGGACAGGTCCCTCGGGGGCGTCCAGCCGCGGCCAGGGCAGGTGCCCGGTTTCCTCCAGCACGGTGTAGCCGCGGCCCTGGGGCCGTTCGCCCATGACCACGTCGCCCGGGATCACGCCGGCCATTTCGCACCGCCGGTCGCCCCAGCGCAGGCTGCGGGCCAGGTACATGAGGCCGCCGCACTCGGCGTAGGCGGGCAGCCCGGCCTCGATGGCCCGGCGGATGTCCGCCATCAGGGCGCGGTTGGCGGCCAGGGCCTCCATGTGGGTCTCGGGGAAGCCGCCGCCCAGGAACAGCCCGTCCACCGGCGGCAGGCGGGCGTCGTGCAGGCTGTCGATGAACACCAGCTCGGCACCGCAGGCGGCGAAGGCGTCCAGGTCGCCGGCATAGTAGAAGCCGAATGCGGCATCACGCAGCACGCCGATGCGAACGGGTTCGCCCGCGCCGGCAGCCGGAGGCTCGACGTGCGGCGGGACCATGGCCGGGGCCGAGGCCGCCAGGGACCGCACCGCCTCCAGGTCCACCTGGTCCATGACCCGCTGCCGGATGAGGTCGATGTGCCGCGCGGTGTCGGCGTGCTCGTTGCTGGGGATCAGGCCCAGGTGCCGCTCGTCGATGTGCAGGGCCGGGTCGCGGCGCAACGCCCCCAGCACGGGGATGTCGGTGTAGCGTTCCAGCACTACGCGCAGCTTGCCCTCGTGGCGGCTGCCGCCCACCTGGTTGAGGATCACGCCGCCGATGCGCACGCGGGGGTCGAAGGTGGCGAAGCCCAGCACCAGCGGCGCCACTCCCCGGGTCATGCCGCGGGTGTCGATGACCAGGACCACGGGGGCCTGGAGCAGGCGGGCGAGGGCGGCGTTGCTGTCTTCGCCGGCCAGGTCCATGCCGTCGTGCAGTCCCTTGTTGGCCTCG
>JALUTW010000195.1 GCA_027021685.1 Chromatiales bacterium
ACGGCCAGGCCGTTTACACCAAGGCGTGCAACGCCTGTCACGGTGCCGGCGTGGCCGGTGCGCCCAAGCTGGGCGACAAGGCGGCCTGGAAGGACCGCATCGCCCAGGGCAAGGCCACCCTGTACGAACACGCCATCAAGGGCTTCAAGGGCAAGAAGGGCTTCATGCCCGCCAAGGGCGGCTGGGCCAACCTCAGCGACGACGAGGTGAAGGCCGCGGTCGACTACATGGTCGCCCAGTCCAAGTAAGCCTTCCGCGAACCCGGTCGGGGCACAGCCGGTGCTGTGCCCCGGCTTTCGTGCCTGAGCCGGACCCGGCGGGGCCCGGCAGTGTTGCATCCTTGTTCTGGGGTTTTCATATGAATTCAGCAGTTCGTTTCATCGTCATGGCTACGTTCGTCGCCGCCAGCGGTGCCGCGGTCGCGGGGGGCGATGCCGCCGCGGGCAAGGCCCGGGCCGCCGCCTGTGCCGGCTGCCACGGCCCCGACGGCAACAGTGCCGCGCCCAACTTTCCCAAGCTGGCCGGCCAGCACGCCAGGTACATCGTCAAGCAGCTCAAGGACTTCAAGCAGGGCAAGACCCGCAAGGACCCCGTCATGCAAGGCCAGGCGGCCGGCCTGAGCGTGCAGGACATGGCCAACATCGCCGCCTTTTACGCCGGCCAGAAGACCGCCCCCGGTGCGGCGGCCGAGGACAAGGTGGCGCTGGGCGAGAAGATCTACCGCGGTGGCAACCAGACCTCGGGTGTGCCGGCCTGCAGCGCCTGTCACGGTCCCAGCGGAGCCGGCAATCCGCTGGCCAATTTCCCCAGGCTGGCCGGCCAGCACGCCCAGTACGTGGCCAAGGCGCTGCGTGACTTCAAGAGCGGGGCCCGCAGCAACGATGCCGGGCGCATGATGCGCGACGTGGCGGCGAAGATGACCGACGCCGAGATCGATGCGGTGGCGTCCTACATCGCCGGCCTGCACTGAGCCGGGCGATGGCCACGGAAGGAAAGGGGCGGCCCCGGGCCGCCCCTTTCCGTTTTGGGGAACCTGGCGGCGGGGGATGGTTCTAAATTCGAGCCGATGAGGACGAGGAGTGCCGCCATGCGCGCTTTGTTGACGATGACGGGGCTGTTGCTGCTCGGTGCCTGCCAGACCCTGCCAGAGCCGCCTGCGGCCTGGGAAGCGGTAGCGCCCGGCACCACCGTGTTCCGCCTGGAACGGGCTGTCACCATCCCGCCCAACACCGCCCATGTCACCTTCCAGGGCGGGCGCGTGGTGAGCGACGTGGAGAAGGATTTCTATCTGCCCCACTGCCAGCTGTACGTCCGCGGGCCGGAGGACGTGGCCCAGCGCGTGGAGCCGGACCGCTTCACCGTCACCGGTATCGACACCGAGGTGGACTCGGTGCAGGCCCGGCCCCTGCGCCTCGCCGCCCTGGGGCTGATGGTGGCCGGTGGCGCCACCGCCGACGACTACATCACCATTCTCCGCCTTCGCTCCCCCCGACAGCCCCGGGTGAGCCATCTGGAGTGTCACCACTGGGAGGATCCCACCCTGTTTCCCCGCCACCTGCGCCTGGACGAGATCAACCAGGCCCTGGGGGAGTATGGCGTCCTGTCGCCGCCCGCCCGCTGAGCGTGGCATCGCGGTTCATCAGCAGTCGCTGAAATACACGCTCGTGTGACAAAGGTTACATATCCTCCTTTTCCCTTCCTGTGACATACGGCCCCTGTGATTTCGCAGCCGGGGCCTGAGTTTTTCCGGGGCCGGTGGTCCGGACGGCGATGCCGTATCGCCCGTGGTGCGGGCGCGGCCCGTGCCGTGATTTCCACAACCACAACCCAGTACGACTCGGCAAGGAGAAATGCGATGAAACGACGCACCTTCCTGCGCGCCGGCGCCGCCGGCATGGCGGGGGTGATGGGCGGGCTGGGCGGCTGGCTGGCCTGGACGCCGCGGGCCCACGCCGCCACCATCTCGCGCACCTTCTACATCACCGAAGGGTACAAGACCCAGCCCGACGGGGTGGATGTCTACTTCAGGGGATTCAGCGACAGTGCCGGCACCCTGAGCGTTCCCGGAGCACCCCTCATCGTCCAGGAGGGCGACACCGTGGAGATCACGGTGGTCAACACCCTGGGCACCACCCACCGCTTCGTCATCGACGGCATGGCCGACAGCGGGCCAGTCGCCGGAGGGCAGACGAAGACGGTGACTTTCACCGCCGGCACCCCAGGCAGCTATCTCTACTACGACGCGGAGAACGCGCCCTACAACCGCCTGGTGGGCCTGCACGGTGGCTTCGCCGTCATGCCCAGGGGGTCGGCGGACGAGCTGTATCCGGGCAGTCCCACCTTCGTCCAGCAGTATATCTGGGTCATGACCGAGGTGGACCCGGCCTGGCATGACCGCGTCCGCCGCGGGCGCACGCCCGACACGGACTACACCCCCCGCTACTTCACCATCAACGGACGGTCCATGAGGGTGCCGGGTCATCCCGAATACGGGGATCCGGCGGTGGATGCAGGCTATGCGCCCGATACCCGCCTGTCGGGATCCATCGGGGATCGCACCCTGGTGCGGATCCTCAACGCCGGTCTGGCCATGCACTCCGTGCACTTCCACGCCAACCACGTGGAATGGCTGGCGCGCAAC
>JALUTW010000196.1 GCA_027021685.1 Chromatiales bacterium
TGCTGGCTTTGTATCCTGAGCTGCGCTCCACCGCCTGATCCCGGCAACCGGCGGCAGCGCCCAACAACCGAACTCCTTTCTTTCACCCCCGGAGCGCCATCGGTCAGCCCCCCTGTGGGAAAGGGCGTACCCGGCGGGGTAGGGAGGCTATTGCCTGTCGCCATTGGGGCCTGGGAGCGGCGACTCTGGTCGCAATTTTAAGGTGCCGAGACTTGACTTTGCAATTCATCGGTTGCCTGTCGCCATTGGGGCCTGGGAGCGGCGACTCTGGTCGCAATTTTAAGGTGCCGAGACTTGACTTTGCAATTCATCGGTAGGGAGGCTATTGCCTGTCGCCATTGGGACCTGGAAGCGGCGACCCTGGTCGCAATTTTAAGGTGCCGAGACTTGACTTTGCAATTCATCGGTAGGCCGCGTCTAATGATGGGTTGCTCAACTTGACCACCGCCAAACCTCCATTGCCATACTACAGAAGTGCGCGGAGGATTACAACCAAACCGGAAACAGCCGATATGACTAAAACAGCCGCCCGTGTGTGTTTCTGATCAAGAAAGACCAGAGCACGAGTAGAAAACAAAAAACCTATCAAGACACCGGGAAGGAGCACGAATGACAACCTTAATTCATCATAGCTGAACCGTCCTATAAAAGCGAGTGACAGAAGAGATATAATCGTACCGAAGATAAGGTATCCCGATAATGTAGAACGAAGACGCGCACCCGGAGAATTCTGGTAAAGCAATGCCATAGGAGGTCCGCCAATAGCTGAAGTAGTGCTCATAAGGCCAGAAAGCATACCGATACTGATTATGGCCCAGGTTGTTGGGCGGATGTGCAGGTCTGATACGCTAAGTAACACGGCAAGAAGTACAAGCACACCAAAAAAGACGGTCATCTCTCGTTTTGGTAATATGGCTAGTACGGCGATAGCAGCAAGTACGCCAACAACTCGTCCAACAAGTGCTAATGTCATTCCAGAGGAATCTATCGCCTGTCGCTCACGATACGCCATCAAGACTACAAGTACCAAACCCGATAGCAGAATCGGCCCCGGAACAAACAACGGGTCAATGAGAGCCAAGATTGGAGCAACAAAGAGACCAAACCCAATCCCTACTGTCCCGTGCAAAGTGGAACCCACAACCGCTACGGCGCACGCCACAAGCGACTTCGCCAAAATCGTAGAATCCATTGCTACTCCGGTGGATCGATATCCGTAACTAACTGTGAAGTTGCCTCAATTCGTTGATGTAATTTTACCAAATCCTGTACAATCTCGGAGTCAGGGTTATCAATTATCAAGGCGAATGGAGAGTGAACTTCACTAGTATCTGGATTACGTATATCAAATTCCATATACAAGAAAGTCCTATCAATAATCGCAAAGGTGTTTTCAAAAACAACATCCGATGTCCGCAAGCTGGCAAACTCGGGCTGATCTCTGCTTATTTCACCCAAAAACTCACAATGCTGTTTGTAAACATTGTCATACGGGAAAATCTCCCGTAGATGATGTCCCTTTGGCACTTGCACAATCCGCACAAGTCTAAAATTACCTTTACCACGCATTTGCCTCAACTTTGCTTGCACTTCGGCGTAGACTGCACGGCGTTGGGGGCTTTCTAGTCTTGCCCGGTCGTAAATGGGTTTCCCATTCTCCCAGTCAAATACATATTTGCTGAAAACCAAGATCTCAGTCTGTGCATCTCGCACTTTGTTTTTTAGTTCTGTGTATGCCTGGGCGTATGGCAACATCTGTACGCTGTATCCCACTGACTTCGCCAGCACTTTAGTGTACTGCTCAAGGGTGGAAATCTGCTGGCGGGTGTGATTCCAAATGGCTATAATGGCGCCAAGCGAGATAGTTATCAAGATAAAGACAGTGGTAGCATTGATTATTGGGCTTACTTGCATTTCCAGCAGCGGCCCTATGAAGATGCCCAACACGAAAACTACAATCGAGATAGCTGTTTGTAGCCAAGGAATGGCACGAATTGCTTCAATAATTTTTCTCATAGTTATGCTTCATCCTTGACACTTTCTGCCTGTTGGTTGCGACTTGTAACGTGACTGCGGCCTAACGACCTGCGGTTGTGCCGCCGTTCCAACAATCGGACCAAGGCCCCCCAACGCCCCGAAATCCGATCTGCGGAGCGCCAAGCCGCGCCGATTCGAAAGGTCGGCACCAACCGCCTGTTAGGGCCCTTCTCTTTGGCCCCACAACCGTCATCCGCCCCCGGCTCCCCCTCGCTCTCACCCTCGAACCACCAACCCCCATTCGCCCCAGGCAGCCCGTTGCTCTCACTTCCGACCCACCAGCCTCCATTCGCCCGTGGCTCCCCTCGCTCTCACTTCCAACCCACCAACCTCCATTCGCCCCCGATGACCGCCCCCTCCCCTCTCGAACCACCGGCCACCATTTGCCCCAGGCAGCCGTCGCTCTCACTCCCGAACCTCCATCCCCCTTTCGCCCGCCGACCACCTCCCGCTCACCCCCGAACCACCAACCCCCTTTCGCCCGCAAACCATCCCCCGGCCTTCCCCCCCCCCCCCCCCCCCCCCCCCCCCCCCCCCCCCCCCCCCCCCCCCCCCCCCCCCCCCCCCCCTCCCCCCCCCCGCCCCCCCCCCCCCCCCTCCTC
>JALUTW010000197.1 GCA_027021685.1 Chromatiales bacterium
CCACCGGCGTCATCCAGAGCGCGGTGGCGGTGGCCGAGGGCCCGGGCGGAGACATCCTGGCCACAGGTCTCCGGGGTTTCCTGGTCTCCAAGCTCGTCACCTGGCGGCTGGACGCCGCGGGAGCCGTGGCCGGCGAGAGCGAGTTCACCTTCGGAAACCCGGTCAAGGGCATCATGGGCCTGGCCGTGCTGCCCCGCGCGGGCGGACAGGTGACCGTGGTGGCAACATCGGCACTGGGGCCGGCGGACGAGAACGGGCTGCTCGTGGTGCAGTACGGTCCGTGAACGTGCGGACCGGGCGGACCGGGCCCGTGCCCGGTCCGCCGGAGGCCCCCGCCGGCCGGCGCGTGTTGGTGCCGTGTCTCCGCGGGGGAGGAAATGGAGGTGGAACATGAAGGCGTGCAGACTGGCATTGATCATGGTCCTGCTGCCGTCCCCGGTGTGGGCGGCGGACCCCGGCACGGTCACCCCTGCGGAGCTGCGCGAGGGCCTGAAAAAGGGTCCGGAGCTGAAGCTCAAGTCGCCGGGGCAGCTGCGCGAGGGCCTGAAGAAGGTCCCGGAGCCGAAGCTCAGGTCGCCGGCGCAGCTGCGCGAGGGCCTGAAGAAGGGCCCGGTGCCACAACTCAAGTCGCCGGGGCAGTTGCGCGAGGGCCTGAAGAAGGGCTCGGTGCCACAACTCAAGTCGCCGGCGCAGTTGCGCGAGGGCCTGAAGAAGGGCTCGGTGCCACAACTCAAGTCGCCGGCGCAGCTGCGCGAGGGCCTGAAGAAGGGCCCGGTGCCGCAACTCAAGTCGCCGGCGCAGTTGCGCGAGGGCCTGAAGAAGGGCTCGGTGCCACAGCTCAAGTCACCGGGGCAGTTGCGCGAGGGCCTGAAGAAGGGCTCGGTGCCACAACTCAAGTCGCCGGCGCAGTTGCGCGAGGGCCTGAAGAAGGGCTCGGTGCCACAACTCAAGTCGCCGGCGCAGCTGCGCGAGGGTCTGAAGAAGGGCTCGGTGCCACAACTCAAGTCGCCGGCGCAGTTGCGCGAGGGCCTGAAGAAGGGTCCGGAGCCGAAGCTCAAGTCGCCGGCGCAGCTGCGCGAGGGCCTGAAGAAGGGCTCGGTGCCACAACTCAAGTCGCCGGCGCAGTTGCGCGAGGGCCTGAAGAAGGGCTCGGTGCCACAGCTCAAGTCACCGGGGCAGTTGCGCGAGGGCCTGAAGAAGGGCTCGGTGCCACAACTCAAGTCGCCGGGGCAGCTGCGCGAGGGCCTGAAGAAGGGCCCGGTGCCGCAGCTCAAGTCGCCGCGGAGCGGACAGGGGACTCGCGGGACGGGCGGTGGATTCGCCGCGCCTGCTGCCGATGCGCAGGCGAACTCCGGCAACGATGCCGCCGCGAAAGAACTGCCGGGCGGCTTGCCGTTACCGGGACGCGGTTTCGTGCCCGAGTCGCTCAAGAAAGGCAGGCCGAAGATCGGGGTGCCCGCCGGCGGGTTCTCCCTGCCTGCGGCATCGTCCGGCGGTGGGGCCAGCGGCGGCACGCAGGCATCCCGCGACCGGTATGCCGAGCGCACTGTGGTGGTGCGCTCCATCCGGTTCGTCAACCAGCGGCGGACGGCCGACGGCTGGCCGGAATGGGATCTGGCCATCGAGCTGGAGAACACCGACAGGGCCAAGCCGGCGAGGGTGACGCCCTGGGTATCCGGATACTGGACCCTGCCCGTCACCCGGCAGCCCATCGTCAGGAAGACCCAGGCCCGCAACGCGGTGCACCGCAGTTTCGGTTCGGTGGGTGAGGTGGAGATCCCTGCGGGCGGGACGCGGACCGTCACCGTGAGTGACGGCAGGTACAGCTGGACCGCCTGCGCCGGGGTGTGGCTGGACGGACCGGGGGCGCGCAGGCCGGCGGTTCCGCAGTCGGGGTATGCGCCCGAGCGCAAGGAATGCCTGGGTGATCCGCCCTCGTGGCGGGTGACGGTGGAGGTGACCGAGCTGTTCAGCCTCTACGACGGTGATGATGAACCGCCCACCCGATGGAACGTGTGCCTGACCCTGGCCGGGAAGACCCACGACTGCTTTACAGCCTCGGCGCGTGACCGGGCGGTGGTGAGCGAAGGCGCCGGCCGCCGGCTGACAGCGGTGTTTCCCGATCTGCGCACTGCGTCGCCACCGGTCCTGAGCATCCGCGTGGTGGATCGGGACACCGGGTTGTTCGCCGAAGATGACGTCGGCGAGGGCCAGGTTCCGCTGCTGGATCCCGCCTGGATGCTGGACGCGGTACACGAGACCGCCGACGCCAACCGGTTCCGCAGCGGTTACCTGGTGCGGACGAACGTACGCCGTGTCCGGCGCCTGTCGAGGTACGGCAGGGTCGGCGATTCCGAGTTCGAGGCCCTGGTGTTCCGCAAGGTGGGCGGCAGCGAGGAGCATCCGGAAGGCCCCATGGGCTACGTCCGGTTCAACGTCCATGTCATGCCGTCGCAGTGAGCGGCGCCGGTGCACCCGCTCAGTCGTGCGGCGTGACCGGGGTGCGGTTGCAGGCCTGCTCTTCCGGCACCGGGACCGGCAGCACCTCGAAGGTCATGGCGTCCAGGTCGGCCAGGACGTAGGTGGGGGCGTGGCCCACGCCGCCCACGGTGCCGGGATTGACCACCGGGGTGGTGCCGCCGGCGACGTTCTGCACCTGCTCCACGTAGGGGCGGTGGTCGTGGCCGCAGCACACCAGGTCCCAGTCGCCGGTGGTGGCCAGGGCCCGGGCGTAGTGGGGAAAGTGGACCAGAAACACCCGCCGCCCGGCCAGCTCCAGGGCCGCGTCCTGGTCGTGGTAGGCGAGCCGGTTGTCGTCGCGGTGGGCCAGCCGGGACAGGGTGGCCAGGTCGCCCATGTTGTTGCCGTGGATGACGTGCACCGGCACATCCAGCGGCAGCAGCACCCGCAGGGTGGTGGGGGCCACCACGTCACCGCAGTGAAGGATGGCCTCGGCGCCGCGGGCCACGGCGTCGCGCCCGGCCTCGGCCAGCAGGTGCCGGTTGTCGTGGCTGTCGGAGAGGATGCAGACGCGCATCAGAAACAGGGCTTCTCCGGGGCCTCGGCGTAGCGGCGCACCGAGTCCATGATCTCGGCCCGGGCGGCCTCGCCGTCGGCCCACCCTTCCACCGTGACCCATTTGCCCTCTTCCAGGTCCTTGTAGTGCTCGAAGAAGTGGGCGATCTGGGCCAGCAGCAGCTCCGGGAGGTCGTCCGGCCCCCGCACGCCCCGGTAGAGCCGGCACAGCTTGTCCGTGGGCACCGCCAGCAGCTTGGCGTCGGGGCCGGCCTCGTCGCGCATGCGCAGCAGGCCCACCGGGCGGCAGGTGATGACCGAGCCGCTCAGCAGCGGCACCGGGGCCACCACCAGCACGTCCACCGGGTCCCCGTCCTCGGACAGGGTGTGGGGCACGTAGCCGTAGTTGCAGGGGTAGTGCATGGCGGTGTTCATGAACCGGTCCACGAACATGGCCCCGGTCTCCTTGTCCACCTCGTATTTCACCGGGTCGCTGTGGGAGGGGATCTCGATGATGACGTTGACCTCGTCGGGGATGTTGCTGCCCGGGCCCACCCTGTCCAGGTTCATGTCGACTACCTCCTGCTCTGCCGAAACCGCGAAAAAGCGGGCTATTCTAACAGGCCGTGGGACGGGGGTGCCCCGGCCCCCGTTCAGAAGGCGGAAGACGGAGGGTCGGAATGGCCGTGCGGGAGTGGCCCCTGGCCGCGAAGAAGGTCCCACCGCGGCGGGGTTCGCGCCGGGGGCGCTCCTGCGGCGGTCGTTTGATGTAGGAGCGGCCCCCTGGCCGCGAAGAAGGTCCCGCCGCGGCGGGGTTCGCGCCCGGGGGCGTTCCTGCAGATGTTTTGGGTGGCAGCACCCCCGGCCGGCGGCATCTCCACGGGGACCAGGGGGCAAAACCCGTGTGTGCGCATTGACTTAGCCCCGATCCCGGATTAGGTTTACAGTCGATCCAGTGTCTTTTCGGACCCGGCCCGCGGGCCGGACCGCCACACAACAACAGCCAAGCCGGTACACCAAAGCGGAGTGAACAACAATGAGAATCGTACTTCTGGGCGCCCCCGGGTCGGGCAAGGGCACACAGGCCAAGAAGCTGGTGGAACGCTACGGCGTTGCCCACATTTCCACCGGTGACCTGCTGCGGGATGCGGTGGCTCGTGGCACCCCCCTGGGCCTGCGGGCCAAGGCGGCCATGGACGCGGGCCAGCTCGTCTCGGACGACATCGTTCTGGGCATGATCGAGGAGCGGCTGGGAGAACCCGACACGCAGAAGGGCTTCATCCTCGATGGCTTTCCCCGCAACATCCCCCAGGCCGAGGCCCTGGACCGCCTGCTCGCGCGCCTGGGCCGGCCGCTGCAGGCCGCCATTCTCATCGACGTGGACTACGACATCCTCATGCAGCGGCTCACGGGCCGGCGCACCTGCAGTGCCTGCGGCGCGGTCTACAACGTCTACACCTCGCCGCCGCGCATCGACGGCCAGTGCGACAAGTGCGGTGGCGAGCTGATTCAGCGCGCCGACGACAACGAGGCCACCATCAGCAACCGGCTGCGGGTCTACGAGGCCCAGACCGCGCCGCTCATCGAGTACTACCGCAGCCAGGGCAAGCTGCGCGAGGTGCCCGGCGTGGGGGAGATCGACGAGATCTTCGCCAACCTGGCCCGGGTGATCGAGAGCCTGCCGGGCGGCGAGGCCGCACCGGCTCCGGCGGTGGAGCCCGCCGCCGCGCCGGCCGTGAAGGCACCGGTGAAAAAGAAGGCCCCGGCCAGGAAGAAGGCGGCAGGCAAGAAGAAGGCGGCAGGCAAGAAGAAGGCGGCGGCCAGGAAAAAGGCCGCCAAGAAGAAAACGGCGGCCAAGAAGAAGACTGCCAAGAAGAAAACGGCAGGCAAGAAAAAGACCGCGGCCAAGAAGAAGGCCGTGAAGAAGAAGGCCGCCAAGAAGAAGGTGGCCAAGAAGAAGGCAAAGAAGAAGACTGCGAAGAAGAAGGCCGCCAAGAAAAAGGCGGTGAAGAAAAAGGCCAGGAAGAAGGTCGTGAAGAAGAAGGCCAGGAAAAAGGCAGCGAAAAAGAAGGTGAAGAAGAAGGCCGCCAAGAAAAAAGCGGTGAAGAAAAAAGCCAAGAAGAAGGCCGCGAAGAAGAAGGCCAAGAAGAAAACCGCGAAAAAGAAAGCGGCCAGGAAGAAGACGGCGAAGAAGAAGACCTCCCGCCGGCGCTGACCGGGGGCCGCGGGGCGGCCAGGGGGGCGGCCGGGACGGCCCGGCCGTATAAAGTGTGGCCGGTGCGGGACGATATAGACCGGGAACGGACTGTTCGTCCGCGGGGCCGCCAGGGCCCGCAGGTCCGGATGGCCCAGCGCGGCCACCGGAGCGGGCGGATGGAAACCAGGGTATTTTGCAGGGAGACCGGGAGCGGACCGAGGCCCCCATGAGTGCCACTGCCCCACGACAGCCGCTTGCCGGTGGTGCCGAGCGCTTCCGCAGCATGGGCGAGCGCATCCTGGCCGCCCGCGTGCTCATCGTGGATGACGAGCCGGTCAACGCCAAGCTGCTGGAGAAGATGCTGGCGGCGGCCGGCTACACCAACTTCACCGCCATCACCGACCCGCGCCAGGTGGCCCCGGCCTACGCCGCCGAGCGCATCGACCTGGTCCTGCTGGATCTCAACATGCCGGAAGTGGACGGCTTCCAGGTCATGGACCAGCTGCGGGAGATCGAGGGCAGCAACGATCTGCCGGTGCTCATCCTCACCGCCCAGGCGGACCGCGAGACCCGCCTGCGGGCCCTGGCGGCCGGGGCCAAGGATTTTCTCACCAAGCCGCTGGACCGGGCCGAGGTTCTGACCCGCATCCGCAACGTGCTGGAGGTCCAGCTCCTGCACCGTGACCTGCGCGACCAGAACCGGGTGCTGGAGAAGATGGTGGAAGCCCGCACCCGCGAGCTGCAGGACACCCGGCTGGAGGTCATCCGCCACCTGGGCCGGGCGGCGGAGTACCGGGACAACGAGACCGGGCTGCACATCATCCGCATGAGCACCTATTCACAGCTCATGGCCCGGGCCATCGGCATGGACGAGGCCGAGGCGGAGATGATTCTCAACGCCAGCCCCATGCACGACATCGGCAAGATCGGGATCCCCGACCGCATCCTGCTCAAGCCGGGCAAGCTGGAACCCGACGAGTGGGAGGTCATGAAGACCCACACCACCATCGGTGCCAAGATCCTCTCCGGCCATTCCTCGCCGCTGCTGGGCATGGCGGCGGAGATCGCGCTCACCCATCACGAGAAGTGGGACGGCAGCGGCTATCCGCAGGGTCTCAAGGGAGAAGAGATTCCCCTCGTGGGCCGCATCGTGGCGGTCGCCGACGTGTTCGACGCGCTGACCAGCGAGCGCCCGTACAAGAAGGCCTGGCCGGTGGAGCGGGCAGTGGAGTTTCTCCAGGCCGAACGCGGGCGCCATTTCGATCCGGAACTGGTGGACGTGTTCCTGTCCCTGCTGGACGACGTGCTGGAAGTCAGCCGCCGTTACGCCGAGCCGGGCATGGCCTGAATCCCATCCGGTGCGTTCGCAGGCGAACGCACCCTGCAATCTCATCTGTCTTCCGTCCTCCGTCTTCTGTCCTCTGAACCGTGGCCGAACATGCGGTCCAGCCACAGCACCACCAGGTTGAAGAACCATTCCCGCAGGCGCTGGCGCCAGGGACGCCGGCGCCACTGCACCCAGTCCAGCTCCGTCCCGTCTCGGAACCGGGCCTCGAACCAGGCCGCCACCTCGCGCGCGAACTCCGGTGATCGGGTCTCCTGGTTGGCATCCAGGTTGAAGTGCTGGTTCCAGCGGTCCAGGTTGCTGGAGCCGATGGAGGTCCAGTCGTCCACCAGGATGGCCTTGGCGTGGGAGAACCCGGCGGCGAACTCGAAGATGCGCACGCCGTGGCGCAGGAGACGGCCGTAGCGGGCCCGGGCGGCGTGGGTCACCCACGGGTGGTCGCTGTAGGGGCCGGGCAGCAGCAGGCGCACATCCAGGCCGTGGCGGGCGGCGCGCCGCAGCAGCCGGCGCAGCTTGTGGCTGGTGACGAAGTAGGGAGTGGTGATCCAGATGCGGTGCCGGGCCCGGCGCAGGGCGGCGATGACCGAGCGGTTGATCTCCTGGCAGCGGCCATGGGCCGAGTGGACCACGCGGCCGGTCACGCTGCCTGCGGCCGCCGGCGTGTCCCCGGGCCCGGGGAAGTGGCCGCCGGTGGCCTGCCATACCTCGGCGAACAGGACCCGCCAGTCGGCCAGCACCGGGCCGCGGATCTCCAGCATGATGTCGCGCCAGAACGCCGGGCCTGCGACACGCGGGTCGAAGTCGTCGGTGAGCCCGGCACCGCCCACGAAGGCCACGCGGCGGTCCACCATGAGCAGCTTGCGGTGGTCGCGGTAGAGGTTGTTGCGCCAGGCCCCGTAACGCAGCCGGTTGTAGAACAGGAGCTGCACCCCCGCCGCCTGCAGCCGGTCGCGGTCGGCGGCGGCGAGGCCGCGGGCGCCGTAGTCGTCCAGCAGGACCCGGACCGCCACTCCGCGCCGGGCGGCGGCAGCCAGGAGATCGATGAAGTGGTCCATGAGCCGGCCTGACTCCACCAGGTAAGTCTCCAGCAGGACCTCTTCGCGGGCCTCGGCGATGGCACCCAGCATGGCCGGGAAGAAGGCGTCGCCGTCGGCCAGCAGCCGGAACGCGTTGCCCTCGCGCCAGGGAAAGCGGAAGCGGGGCTTGCGGCGGCGCGGGGCGGACACGGGGAATCAGGGGCCGGGGCGGGTGACCAGGGTGCCGCCGGACAGGGCGACGCAACGCCCGCCGTCGAGCACCTCCAGCAGCTCGGCCCCGACGATCTCGCGGCGCCAGCCGTGGAGCAGGGGCAGGTCGCGCTCGCCGCGCACCAGCCGTTCCAGCTCGCGGCGCGGGGCCAGGGTGGCGGCGCTCACCTGGCTCTGGGCGGCACGGCTGCGCACCAGGGCGTTGAGCAGGTCCACCGCGGCCTCCTGCTCCGGGCTCAGGCGCCGGCCGCTCTCGCGCCGCGGCCACCGGTCCTCGGGCACGGTGCGTGCCTCCCGGATCACGGCGAGCAGGGTCTCCGGCCGCTGGCGCCCGTCGAGGCCGCGGACGCGGCCCAGGGCGGCGGCCGTTTGCGGCTGCAGCCGGGCCAGGGTCAGCAGGGTGTCGTCGGACAACACCCAGCGCCGCGGCTTGTCGCGGGCCTGCGCCTCCTGCTCGCGCCAGCGGGCCAGGTGAGCCAGCACCGCAAGCTGCTGGGGGTCGAGCTTGTTGCGGCCCGCCACCCGCCGCCACGCCTCGTCCACGTCCACCTCGTAGGTGCCCGGATCGGTGAGGGCGGCCAGGTCCTCGGCCAGCCACTGGAGGCGGCCGCGGTGTTCCAGTTCCTCGCGCAGGCGGGGATAGAGGCGGGCCAGGTAGTACACGTCCTCGGCGGCGTAGCGGAGCTGGCCCGGGTCCAGGGGGCGGGCGGACCAGTCGGTGCGGGTGTGGCCCTTGTGCAGGCGGGTGCCCAGCACCCGCTCCACCAGCGCCCCGTAGCCCACCTGGTCGCCGTGGCCCAGCAGGGTGGCGGCGAGCTGGGTGTCGAACACCGGTCCCGGCACCGCCCCGCGCAGGTGGTAGAAGATCTCCAGGTCCTGGCTGGCCGCGTGCAACACCTTGGTCACGCCGGGGTCGTAGAGCAGTGCCATCAGCGGTTCCAGGTCCGGCAGGGCCACGGGGTCGATGCAGGCGGTGAGTTCCGGCGTGGCCACCTGGATCAGGCCCAGCACCGGGTAGTAGGTCTTCTCGCGCACGAACTCGGTGTCCAGGGCCAGCCAGGGCTGGCCGGCCAGCCGCGCGCACAGGGCCTCGAGTTCCGCGGGGCGGGTGATGTACCGGTAGTCGACGGACAAGGGGGCGTTTCCTGCGGCGGGCGCGCGGCCCGTGGAGTGACGGCGGCCAGTGTACCCCATGGGAAAATGTTTCGGCCACCGGGCGGGCGACGGTATCATGCGCGTTTTCGTGTGCCGCCGACAGGAGCCGGACAAGTGGGCCAGCTGGTGAGACTGCTGTGGGACATCTGCCGCCTGCGCAAGGGGCCGCAGGATCTGCCGGCGGTGCCCATCCTGGTCAGCCTCACCCTGGGCGCCGACCTGGTGGTGTCCAGCCTGGGCCGGGCCATGGCCACCACTCCGTTGCAGGCCCTGCGCGAGTCGGCGGTGGGACTGGGCACCATGGTCGCCTTTCTGTTCGTCGTGCTCGCGGCGCGCCACCGGCGCGCGCGCTTCGTGCAGACCGTGTCTGCCGCCGCCGGGGCGGATGCCGTCATCACCGCCCTGCTGCTGGTGCCCATGGCCCTGACCCGCCTGGGTGTGCTGCCCGGCGAGATTTTCAACGGGCTGGTCCTGCTCACCATCATCTGGATGGTGACGGTGCTGGCGCACGTTCTGCGCCATGCCCTCGATGTCACCATGGGGACAGGGGTCCTGCTGACCGTGGGCTACTTCGTGGCGGCCATCGCCCTCCAGCAGTACCTGTTTCCGCCGCCGGGACCGGCGGCATAGGCCGGGCCATGCACATCCATCTGCTGGGGATCTGCGGGACCTTCATGGGCGGGCTGGCCCTGCTGGCCCGGGCCCTGGGCCACCGGGTCACGGGGTCCGATGCCGGGGTCTATCCCCCCATGAGCACCCTGCTGGCAGAGCAGGGCATCACCGTGACCGAGGGCTGGGACCCCGCGCAGCTGGACCCGGCACCGGACCTGGTGATCGTGGGCAACGCGCTCTCGCGCGGCAATCCCGCGGTGGAGGCGGTGCTGGACCGGGGCCTGCCCTACACCTCCGGCGCCCAGTGGCTGGGCGAGCAGGTGCTGGCCGGGCGCCGGGTGCTGGCGGTGGCCGGGACCCACGGCAAGACCACCACCGCGGCCATGCTGGCCTGGATTCTGGACCAGGCCGGGCTGGGCCCGGGCTTTCTCGTCGGCGGGGTGCCCGGCAACTTCACCGTGTCCGCCCGCCTGGGCGATGCGCCCTTCTTCGTGGTGGAGGCCGACGAGTACGACACCGCGTTCTTCGACAAGCGGGCCAAGTTCGTCCACTACCGGCCGCGCACGCTGGTCATCAACAACCTGGAGTTCGACCACGCCGACATCTATCCCGACCTCGCCGCCATCCAGCGCCAGTTCCATCATCTGGTGCGCACGGTGCCCGGCAGCGGCCTCATCCTCGCCCCGGTGCGCGACCCCGCCGTGGCCGGCGTGCTGGAGCAGGGCTGCTGGACCCCGGTGGAGGCCCTGGGTGACGACGCCGGCTGGAGCGTGGCGCCGGCGGGCGCGGGGTGGGAGGTGCGCTGGCAGGGCGTCCCGCAGGGGATCCTGGAGCTGCCGCTGCCCGGTGCCCACAATGCCACCAACGCCCTGGCCGCCATCGCCGCCGCCCGCCACGCGGGCGTGCCGCCGGCGGCCGCCATCGCCGCCCTGGCCCGGTTCCGGGCGCCCCGGCGGCGGCTGGAGCTGCGCGGCGAGGTGGCGGGCGTGGCCGTCTACGACGACTTCGCCCACCATCCCACCGCCATTCGCGCCACCCTGGCGGCCCTGGGCACGCAGGGGGGAGGCGGCCGGCTGGTGGCGGTGCTGGAACCGCGCTCGGCCACCATGCGCCGCGGGGTGCACCAGGGGACCCTGGCCGAGGCCCTGGTTGCCGCCGACCGGGTGCTGTTCTACGCTCCGCCGGGACTGGAGTGGGACCCGCGCGCGGCGCTGGCGCCGCTGGGGGAGCGGGCCCGGGTCTTCACCTCGGTGGCGGAGATGGTGGCCGTGCTGGCGGCGGAAAGCAGGGCGGGGGATCGCATCGTCATCATGAGCAACGGCGGTTTCGAGGACATCCACGCGCGCCTGCTGGCGGCGCTGGAGGAGCGGGCGTGAGCGGCGCGCGGCCGGTGGTCGTGGCCTGGACCGGGGCCTCGGGCATGATCTACGGCCTGCGCCTGGTCCAGTGCCTGCTGGAGGCGGGCGAGGAGGTCTGGCTGCTGTACTCGCGCGCGGCCCAGGTGGTGCTGGCCATGGAGAACGACCTGGAGCTGCCGGGCCAGGCCGAGGCCGCGGCGGAGGTCCTGCGCGGGCGCTGGGCCGGGGCGCCGGGCCGGCTCCGGGTGTTCGGCCGCGAGCAGTGGAGCGCGCCGGTGGCCAGCGGCTCCGCCCGGGCCCGGGCCATGGTCATCTGTCCCTGCACCACCGGCACCCTGGCGGCGGTGGCGGCGGGCCAGTCGGACTCGCTGCTGGAGCGGGCGGCCGACGTCATGCTCAAGGAGGGGCGCCGGCTCATCCTGGTGCCGCGGGAGACCCCCCTGTCGGTCATTCACCTGGAGAACATGCTGCGCCTGGCCCGGGCCGGGGCCGTCATCCTGCCCGCCAATCCCGGTTTCTACCACCGCCCGGCCGGCCTCGAGGGGCTGGCCGACTTCATCGTCGCCCGCATCCTCGACCAGCTGGAGATCGCCCACGACCTCGTGCCCCGCTGGGGCGAGTGAGCGGCTTGCATTGGCGCCGGCGGGCGACTACACCTACCGGAAGGCGCAGGGCAGAGCACGGGGGATGGAAATGACGTCGCCATGGCATCCGGCATCCACGGGAGCAGGTGTTCCCCGTTGCCGCCGCCCCCATGCCGCCGCGGGGGCGGCCCCGGGCCGCGAAGCGCTTCTTCCGGCCGTCGGCGGGCACGCGGGCCGGTAGGGCCCGGGACGTTCTTCGTGGCGCTGGACCTCCCCCTGTTTCCCCTGCACACGGTGCTGTTCCCCGGCGGGCCGCTCCCGTTGC
>JALUTW010000198.1 GCA_027021685.1 Chromatiales bacterium
CGTGACCCCGGCCTCCAGGAGATCGTCGCCGGTCATCTCCAGGTAGGCGTGGCCGCCGCCGAACAGGCGCGGGAACAGGCGCTTGATGCCGGCGTTGATCTGGTCGAAGGTCTCCTTGAAGCGGGTACGGGTCTCGCGGTCGATCTTGCGGATGGCGTTTTCCAGCGTCTGCAGGGCCTCGGTGAGATCGGCGTGCTGGGCATCCAGGTACTGCTTGCGCTCCGACTGCTGCTCGTACTCGTCGATGGCCGCCAGATTGATGGGCCCCAGGCGCTGGATCTTCCGCTCCAGCTCGGCCAGGCGGTCGGCCCAGGCGGCCTCGTCGGCCTCGGCCGGCATCTCCGCCAGCAGGGTCTCCAGCGAGAAACCCTCCTCCACGATCTGCTCGGCCACCGTCTCGCGGCGCACCCGCACCTCCTGCGAGTCCAGCTTGAGCTGGGCCAGCTTGTCGCGCGCCCCGGCCACCGCCTGCTCCGCCTGGCCGCGCCGTTCCTCCAGCTCGCGCAGGGCCTGGTCGGCGGCCTCCAGGGCCTCGCGGGCCCCGGCCAGCTCGTGCTCGATGGACACCCGCCGCTCCAGCATGGCTTCCAGCTCCCGCTCCATCTCGGCCAGCGGCGCGGCGCTCTCCCCCAGCGCGGACTCGAGTTCCGCCTTGCGCTCCGAGAGCTGGGCCAGCTGGGCCTCCAGGCGCTGCATGGCCTCGGCCAGCGAGGCCTGCTCGGTGCGCAGGGTCTCGGCCCGCACCTTGCCCTGCTGGGCGGCCTCGCGGTCCGCCGCCGCTGCGGCGCGCACCTCCTCCAGGCGGGCACGCAGCTCGCCGCGCTCGGCCTGCAGGGCCTCGCGCTCGCGTTCCAGCCGGGCGGTCTCGTCCAGCGCCTCCTCCAGCGTCCGCCGGGCCGCGGCCAGCTCCTCCTCCCGCGACTGCGTCAGGCGGCGGGCCTCCTCCAGTTCGCGCTCCAGGGTGGCGCTGCGCTCCTGCACCTTGGCCAGGCCGGCGCGGGCCGCGCTCAGCTTCGACTGCAGCTCGGCATGCTCGCGCCCGGCGCGGTTGAATTCGGCCTGGGCCTGCTCCCGCTCCGCCTCCAGCTCGTGCAGCCGGTCCTGGTCGCGCTTCTGCTCGGCCTGCAGGGCGTCCAGCGCCTCGCGGGCCGCGGCCAGCTCCGCGCCCAGGGCCTTGAGTTCCTGCTCCCGCTCCAGCACGCCCGCCTGGTGGTCGGCCGGGCGCACCACGCGCAGCCAGCCCGGCCCCAGCCAGATGCCGTCGCGGGTGACCACGGATTCGCCCGCCGCCAGGGCGGACCGGGCGGCCAGCGCGGCCTGGAGGTCGGGGGCCGCCAGCACGCCGTCCAGCAGCGCGTTGAGGGGGCCGGTGCCGCGCACGCGGGCCGCCAGCGGTTCCAGGCCGTGGCGGGACGGCGGCGCCGGGGCCGAGGCGCCGGTGTCGTAGAGGGTGAGCGTGCCCCCGGCCAGCTCGCCCGCCACCGCGGCCAGGGGTTCCACGCCGTCCACGCACACGGCCTCCAGATAGCCGCCCAGCACGCACTCCACCGCGCGCTCCCAGCCCGCATCCACTTCCAGCGTCTCCGCCAGGCGCGGGGCCTCGCCCAGGCCCTGGCCCTGAAGCCATTCCTGGACCTCGCCGCCGGCCTTGCCCAGGGCCGCCGCCTGCAGCGCCTCCAGGGAGGCATGGCGGCTCGAAAGCTCCTGCACCTGCTGGCGGAGGGTGTCCAGGCGGCCGCGCCGGTCGCGGATGGCCTCGCGCAGGGCCGCCACCTGCTCCTGCATGGCGGCCAGCGCCGCCTGGCGCTCCTCCATGCGGGTGCCGCTCTCGTTCCAGTCCCGTTCCAGCTGGGCCAGCTCGGTCTCCAGCCGGCCGGTGGACTGGGCGGCCTGTTCCTCCGCCAGCCGGGCCACGCGGCGCCTGAGTTCCTCCAGGCTCCGCTCCAGGTGATCGATGCGGGCCCGGGCCACCTCGGCCCGCCGGGCCGGCTCGGCGGCCCGGGCGGTGAATGCCTCCCACCGCTCCTGCCAGTCGTGCATGGCCTGCTCGGCCGCGGCCAGGGCCGCGCCGGAGTCCTCGGCCCGGCGCACCGCGGCGGCCAGTTGAGGCTCCACCTGCGCCAGCGCGGCAGTGATCTCCTCCACCCGGCGCCGGTCCGCCTCGAGCTGCCCGGCCACCTCCTCGCCGTCGCGGCCCAGCTTGGCCAGGTCCTCCTCCTGCTGGCGGCGGCGCTCGCGGGCGTGCTGCAGGCTCTGTTCCAGGCGGGCGATGTCGGCACCGATGCCGTAGAAACGGCTCTGGACCTCGTTGAAGCGGTCACTGGCCTGGGCGTGCCGGTCCCGCTGCTGCTCCATCTCCGCCTCCACCCGGCGCTGGGCCGCGGTGGCCGCCTCCAGCGCGGTCTCCTGCTCGCGGATGGCCCGGTCGCTGTGCTCGGCCTGCTCGTTGAGGCTGCGCCAGCGCAGGGCATGGAGCTGGGCCCGGGTCAGCCGCTCCTCCTCCTTGAGCACCTTGAACCGCTCGGCGGTGCGGGCCTGGCGCTGGAGGTGGTTGAGCTGCTTTTCCAGCTCGTCCCGCAGGTCGTTGAGCCGGTCCAGGTTCTCGCGGGTGTGGCGC
>JALUTW010000199.1 GCA_027021685.1 Chromatiales bacterium
CCCCGGTCAGGTTGGGGGCGACCACGGTCTTGCCGGCGACGATGTCGTTGAGCACGTCCACCAGCTCTTCGGGGTCGATGTCCTTGAGCAGGTAGCCCTGGGCGCCGCCGCGCAGGGCATCCACCAGGTCGCGCTCGTCGTCACTGGTGGTGAGCATGACGATGGGCATCTCCGCACCCCGCCGGCGCAGCTCACGCAGCACCTCCAGGCCGCTCATGTCGGGCATGCGCATGTCCAGCAGGATGATGTCCGGCTGGTGTTCCTCGGTGAGCCGGAGCCCCTCCTGGCCGGAGCCGGCGGTGGCCACCACGGTGATGCCGCGGCTCTCCAGCAGCGTCTGGAGGCCGACGCGGAAGAGGGCGTGATCGTCTATCAACAGGACCTTCATGGCAGTGGTTTCACACCGGATGCACGGCGCCGCTGTCCGGCGCCGCCCCCGTCTCGCGGGGATAACGGAAGGACAGGGTGATGCGCGTGCCCTCGGCCGGTTCGCTCTCGATGGTGAGCTGGCCGTGCAGCTTTTCCGCACGCTCGCGCATGATGGACAGGCCGATGTGCTCGCCGGCACGGTTCTGGCGCTGGGCCAGGTTGTCGGGCAGGCCCACGCCGTCGTCCTCGATCATGACCAGGTATTCGTTGTCGGGCTTGCGCCGCAGCAGGATGCGCACCGCCCGCGCCTGGCTGTGCTTGCGGATGTTGGACAGCGCCTCCTGCACGATGCGCAGGATCTGCAGTTCCATCTGGCCCGGCAGCTTGCTGTGCTGCCATTCATCCTGCAGGAAGACGAGGATGTTGCTGCGGGCACGGAAGTTCTTGATGACATCCTTCAGCGCCGGGATGAGGCCGCGCTCGTCCATGGGCGTGCGGAAGTGGTTGAGCAGCTCGCGCAGCTCCTGGTTGGCCTCTTCCACCACGTTGCGAAGCTGCCGCACCTCGCTGGAGGAGACCATGGACCAGGTGGAGAGGGATTCTTCCAGGGTGCTCACCTGGAAGCGCAGGCTGGCCAGGGTCTGGGCCAGGGAGTCGTGCAGCTCGGCCGCGAGCAGGTTGCGCTCCTCGATGATGGACAGGCGCCGGGCCTCGTCGTCCAGGCGGGCCTTCTCGATGGCCATGCCCAGGTGGCGGCCGATGCTGGTGAGGATCTCCTGCATGTCCTCGCGCACCAGGGCACCGCGGCCCGGCTCCACGAACAGGGTGAAGACGCCGAGCTGGCGGCCCTGGTAGTCCACCGGCACCGAGACCAGTTCCACCTCGCCGCCGGGGAACAGGGGCTGGCCGACGAAGCGCTCGCAGTCCACCACGTCGCTCTGGCACACCGAGCGCCCCTCGGCCAGGGCCGAGCCGCAGAAGCAGCGGTCCACGGGGACGAGCTGCTCCTCCTGGACCACGGCCTCGTCCAGACCGGCGCTGGCCACCATGCGCATCTGGCCGTCGGGGGTGAGCAGGCGAATGGTGCCGGCCCGCGCCTCCATCAGGCCCATGAGGATATCGAGGAAGCGGGTGAGCAGGTCGTCCACGTCGCGGGCCTGGTTGATGTTGGCCGCCACCTCGTAGAGGATCTTCAGCGAGCGGGTCTTCTGCTCGATGCGCTCGGTCTGCTGGCGGATGCGCACCTCCATTTCCTGCGACAGCGACTGGAGGTTCTCCGACAGGGCATTGATGTCGGAGGCGAGCTTGGAGAACTCGCCGTGCCCGGGCACGGGCAGGCGGGCGCCCAGGTGACCCGCGCGCATGCGCAGGGCCCAGTTGCGCATGTGGGACAGGGGGGCGAACAGGTCGCGGCGCATGAGGTGGGCCAGCACCGCCAGCGACAGGCCGCCGGCAGCCAGCAGCACGAGCTGCAGCCACGGCACGGGCCAGAACACCGACGCGGCCAGGCCGGCCAGCACCGCGGCCAGGCCGTAGAAGGGCACGGCCAGGCGGCTGCTGCTGATGCCGCGGCCCTTCTGGCGCCAGCCCCGGGCCGGGGGGATCATCCACATGGCCCGCCTGGCCGGGCGCGTGGTGGCGGTGGGTTGTACGGGCTGCTTGCTCATGCCGGTTTCGCCGGACGCCGCTGGGGCGTCCAAGCGATTAATTTTACCCGAAAAATTGCCCCACCGGGGGTGTGGTCACGGGGCCGGTGCGGGGTCCGCCGGGAAGGGGGAAAGGGGCCGGGGATCAATCCCTTATGGCGTAGATGCCGGGCCGGAAGATGTTCTTGCCCGACTGGAGGAATTCGGCCGTGTACGGGTCCACGGCGTTTTCCAGCTCCTCGCACCAGGACGGGTGGCTGTAGCTGATGTCCTTGAGAAACCACAGCCCGCGCGGGGACTGGCAGGCGGCGGTGAGCATCTGGATCTGCTCGCCGGCCTCGGGACCCACGATGCAGCCGCCCAGCATCTGGCCGGTCTCCTCGTCGTGGACCACCTCGACGAAGCCCTCGGCATCGTTGCGGCCCAGGGCCTTGGCGGAGCCGGCGTAGTTGGCACGGGCGGCATCGGGCTCGAAGCCGGCCAGCTCGGCGCGTTCCTCGGTGAGGCCCACCGCGGCGATCTCCAGCGCCGAGTCCACCACCACCGGCACCCGGTGATAGTTGCGCTGGGTGGTGTTGCCGGTGACGGCGTTGTTGGCCGC
>JALUTW010000200.1 GCA_027021685.1 Chromatiales bacterium
GCTATCCCACAATGGAGATGCTCATGCAGTCTGTCAGACGTTTCATGGACGCCGCTTCACCTTTTCCCAGCAACCGCACCAGATTGGCCTCAGCGTGAGTGTCCGGGAATTAGGATCACGTATTTAGCAGGCTGTTTAGAACCTATCTCAAAATTCCCCACGGCCGCGCGCCTGGCGATTTTCGGTGGGATCCGACGAGCATGGGTGTACGACAAGACAATGCCGGCATTTTGGCCATGGATGGTGGCCGGGGTGAAAATCGCCGGCGCCCCAAGGGGTTGCGAGCCACGCCCACGCCGGCGGCGTTGCGCCGCTGGCCCGTACAACGAGTACTGTGCTGCGCGGCGCGCCTTGCCGGCGCGGCCGTGGACTCACAACGCGACGCGCGCGGAATTCTGAGATAGGTTCTGAATCAGACATGCAAGCGCTTGTTTGGCAAAGCCAAACCTGCACCTGTGCCGGGTCCGGCACGCCGGACAAGTTGCAGGACGACCGTTTTCCACATTTTGCCAGCTCCCGCGGGCCAGGGACCGCGGGTCCCGCCACTGGCCAGGCATGCCGAGGCATGGTAATCATGGGAAAGATCCGTCCAGGATGCCGCCCGTGACCCTGCCCGAGATCCGGTGCTTCGGCCAACGCCTGCTCAACCCCTTCCGGGGTGTGGCCCAGACCATCCGTTTCGGCCCGGCCGAGGCGGTGAGCCTGGACGGCGTGCACTGGGACATCTACGTGGCCAACGAGGAGCTGGCCCGCGACATCGACACCCCCGGCCCGGTGCAGACCAGTGACATCCGCTACGGCCGCTGGTCCAGGGCGGGCGGACTCAAGCGCGGCCCCCTCTATCCGTCCGAGGATTTCCGCCGCATGGAGGCCCAGGGGGCCGTGGTCTACCGCCATCTCCTGCAAGTGCACGACCAGGTGCCGTTTCCCCTGGCCGACGTGCTGGAGCTGTGGCTGCTGGATGCCGCGGGCGCACCGCTGGCCCTGCTCCACAGCGCGGTGGACGAGTCGGAGCTGAGCCTGGAGATCCCCCCGTGCTGGCGCGCGGGACTGGCCTGCGAAGAGGGGTTCACCAGCACCGCGCTTCCGGGGCTGGAGGTCCGGGACGGCAGCGCCGCGCGCTACCTGGCCGGCTACATCAACGGCCGTGCCGGCGACGCGCCTGCCGCCCAGTGGTTCCGGCGCGAGGCCGACGGCGGCGGCACCGCGCTGGCCGGCACCAACGTGGCGGCGCACAGGCGCAAGCGCCGCCTGGGGCCGGAGGCCTTTCCGTCCCTGCTGCTGGACACCCGCGGTCACGACGTGGAACACACGCGGCTGGTGGAAGACTTCCTCCACTGGCAGGCGCCATGGCTGCTGTTGCTGCCGGGCCTGGACACCGCCACCCGCCGGTCCCTGGAGCAGGCCGCCCGCCGGCAGGCCCTGGTGGTGGCGGATCAGTACCGGCTGTACCCGGAGACTGCCGATCCCGCCCTCGTCCGCGCCGCCCTGGTGGAGGCCCGGCTGCGCCGGCAGGCGCCGGCGTCGGCCCCTGCCGACGATGTCATGTCCACGTTCTACGTGGAGCTGCCGGACCCGGAGTGAAGGCGGGGCGGGGGCCGTTCGCCGGTCTCGCGGAAGCGGCGGTAGTCGGACAGGATGAGGGCATGGTCGAACGCCAGCGGCGGCAGCGCCTCGTCGGCCTGCAACAGGCGGATGCGGCGGGCGTCGTCCGCGGCCACCGGTTCGCCCCGGGCCCGGCCCACGTAGACCACGGAAACCGTGTGGCCGCGCGGGTCGCGTGCCGGGTCCGAGTACACGCCGAGCAGCGCGGTGAGTTCCACGTCGAGCGAGATCTCCTCGCGCATCTCGCGCACCGCCGCCGCCTCCACCGTCTCGCCCACGTCGACAAAGCCGCCGGGCAGCGCCCAGCCGGAGGGCGGGTTGCGGCGCTCGATGAGGACCACGGGCACGCCGGGCCGGTGGACCAGTTCCACCACCACGTCCACCGCCAGCAGGGGCGTGCGCGGCGCGGCCACGGCTCAGGGCTCCCGGCGCCGCACGAAGCGGATGATGCGGCGCCGCGCGCGCTTGTCCGGGCGCCGCCGCGGGCGGGATGCGCCTTCCAGGCGCCGTGCCGCGGCCGCGGCCTCGCGCGCCCGGCGGCTGGCCCCGGTTTCGCGGTAGAGCGCCTGCGCCTCGGATGCCGGTCCGCGGCGGCTGGAGAGCCCGAGCACGTCCACCGTCATTTCCACCGCGCCGCGCCGGATGGTGAGGCGGTCGCCCACGCGGAGGATGCGCGCGGGCTTGACCCGTTCCCCGTTGACGCGCACATGGCCGGCATTGACGGCCTCGGCCGCGAGCACGCGGGTCTTGTAAAACCGCGCCGCCCACAGCCACTTGTCGATGCGCACACGGAGCGGGGCGGCATGGGGTGAAGCAGGGCCAGCCATGGCCCGGAACATAGCACAGGCCCGGTAACCCTCAAACCGGACGGTTTTTGCCCTCCCCGCCCTGCGCTATGATGCGCGCCATGTCCGTTTCCGCCCAGGCGCAGCCGCTGTCCCCGGGGCTGCGCGCCACGCTGTTGCGGCGGCTGCGCCGCCTGCTGCCCGCCGATGCCGTCC
>JALUTW010000201.1 GCA_027021685.1 Chromatiales bacterium
ACCATTATCCTGGCCACCACCTTCCTGGCCACGCTGTTCCTGGAGCTGGAGTTCGCCATCTTCCTCGGCGTGATCCTGTCGCTCATGGTGTACCTGGCGCGCACCTCGCGCCCGCGCATCGTCACCCGGGTTCCCAACCCCAAGGATCCCAAGCGCAAGTTCATCACCGACGGCAGTCTGCCCGAGTGCCCGCAACTGAAGATGGTGCGCATCGACGGCTCACTGTTCTTCGGTGCCGTGGCCCACGTGCAGGAAACCCTGCGCCGGTTCGAGGAACAGCAACCGGAGCAGAAGCACCTGGCCATCATCGCCAACGGCATCAACTTCATCGACATCCAGGGCGCGGAGTTCCTGGTCCAGGAAGCGGAGAAGCGGCGCCGGCGCGGCGGCGGCCTCTATCTCATCAATGTCAAGGAAGGGGTGTGTGAGCCGTTCAAGCGCGGCGACTACCTGGGCATTATCGGCGACAACAATATCTTCCACTCCAAGAGCGAGGCACTGGCGGCCATCTTCGACCGCCTGGACCACGACATCTGCCGCCACTGCGACAAGCGCATCTTCCGTGAATGCGCCTCGGTCCCGGCCGCGGACGAGCCGGCCGAGGACCAGGAGCCGGCGCCGGCCGCGGGCACGGCAACGGTCTGACAGCCTCGCGGTGACCGCGGACACCGGCTCAGGACAACCGCCCGCGTTACGGCCGGTCACGGCGGCCGACCTGCCCGCCGTCAACCGGGTCATCGAGCGCGCGGTGATGACCTGGACCCTGCCGGAGCGGGTCAAGCGCCTGTCGCTGGCCAGCTACCGCTACCAGCCCCACGACCTGGACCACCTCACGCTAGTGGCCGCCGAGCTGCCCGACATCGGCATCGTGGGGGTGGCCGCCTGGGAGCCCGCCCAGGCGCGCGACCTGCCACCCGGAAAATCGGCCCTGCTCCTGCACGGGCTCTACGTGGACCCGGACCATCAGGGCCACGGCATCGGCAGCCGGCTGCTGGAGGCGGCTGTGGCAGCCGCACGCGAGGCCGGCTGCGACGGCCTGCTGGTCAAGGCCCAGCCCGATGCCGTGGACTTCTTCGCCGCCCGCGGCATGGAGCGGCTCGCCGTCGCCGATCCCGGCCGTGACTATCCCCACCGCTACTGGCTTGCCGTCCGCTGATCCCGGCCGGGTTTCGTTGACCCGGGTCAATGTTTCCCCGAACCATCTGCGGCAGTCTGGGTCCAACGAATCCGAGGCCGCCCGCCTGCGGGCATGACTTGAAAGGGGAGGACAGGGCCATGAAAAGACAGGGCTTGCTGGTGGTGGCCGTCGCCGTGCTCGCGCTGGGCACGGGGGGATGCGCCACCAAGGAGGAACAGGGTGCGCTGGCCGGTGCCGTCATCGGCGGGGCCATCGGCTCCACCGCCGGGCGCGGACACCGCGATCGCCCGCTGGCGACCTTCCTGGGCATCGTCGCCGGCGCCATGATCGGGAGCACCATCGGCCGCTACATGGACGAGCAGGACCGCATGCGCACCGCCATGGTGCTGGAGAAAAACCGCACCGGCCAGGCCTCCACCTGGGTCAATCCCGACACCGGCAACCGGTACACGGTGGCACCCACCCGCACCTACGAGACCGCGGAGGGACCATGCCGCGAGTTCACCATGGACGCCATCATCGGCGGCCGCAAGCAGGAGATCTACGGCACGGCCTGCCGCCAGCCCGACGGGAGCTGGAAGATCGTCAAGTAGATCTTCGATCTCCTGCCATCCGGCACGGCCGCGCGGGGACATCACCCCAGGCCGCTGCGGTGTGATGGCATTGAACCGGCCGCAAATCCGCCGGGAGATCCCCCTCACCCCGGCCCTCTCCCCGGCGGGGAGAGGGGGATGGGAAAACAAGCCGCGGCACAGGACCTCCGCCGCGCATGAAAAATCGGTCCCCTCTCCCACAGGGAGAGGGACAGGGTGAGGGGAGACAGATCAGCCGGAAGCACGATCTTCGCGATACCCCCGGCGCCGGCGATTCCCCCCCAGCGCCCTCCGTGGCCAAAATGCCGGCATACCCGTCGGCTCCCACCAACAATCGCCAGCCGCGCGGCCGTGGGGAATGTTGGGACAGGTGCTAGATATCCAGCCACACCCCCAGTGCAAGAAAGCGCTCGCGGGCCTGGAAGAACTCCCCCATGGCGGAACGGCCGTCATGGTACGCAAGGCCGAAGCGCCAACGGCGCTCGTGAACCGGGAACACGATCCCCGCCTGTGCCGAGTAGCTGCGCGCCCAGTCGTCCTCTTCCCAGGCGGCGACATCCAGTGCCGCATACCAGCCGCCGGCGCCGTCCCACCACGCGCGCAGGCGCTCCACCTGCACCCCGGCCTGCACGCGCCAGGTCTTCTGGAGCACGCGGTTGCGCAGGTCGTGAGCGCCGCCGGCGTCCACGTATACCACCAGGTCCGGCCCCGGGAGCCACGCCAGTCCCGCGCGCAGCTCCTCCCGCGTGTACTCGATGCGTGCGCGGCCCGTGCGTTCCATGAACTCGTCCCCCACGTGGGCGGAGATGTGGCGCAGCCCCACCCGCCAGGCCAGGGAGCGGTGATGGCGGCCCGACAGATAGAG
>JALUTW010000202.1 GCA_027021685.1 Chromatiales bacterium
TGTCGGCCGAGGTCTTCTCGCCGGTCACCACGTCGATGGCACCGGCCTGGCGCCGCTGCACGTAGGCCTGGGCCCGCATGGCGAAGGGCACCGAGGCCGGCAGCGCCAGCATGTCGTCGCCGCCGGAGACGGTGCCCGCCTTCCAGTTGGGCAGGCGATAGTTCATGGCCACGAACTGCTCGCCGAACTCGTTGAGGCGGGGGAAGGCGGCGTGGCAGGCGGCGCAGCTCATCTGGTACTGGCGGGCGAAGGCCGGAATGGCCGCGGCGGGACCCGGCGCCAGCCATGCCGCCGCCAGTGCCAGGGCGATGCCCGTGAAGCGGCGGAATGCACTCATCTCCTTTCTCCCTACTTTTCAGCGGCGCAAGGTTGCCCGGAGAACAGTCTATCCGCCCCATGCCTGCAGACCTTGATCCAGGGCAACAAGGCCGTTCGTTATCACCCCTCCTCCGGGACCCCGCGCCCCGCGCCGGCCAGCCACAGGCCGTAGATCACGGCGCCGGCACGCTTGCGCCGGTGCAGGATCCAGCCCGGCGGCGCCTCCGGCGTGGGCTCGTCTGCGGCGTGTTCGAAATAGACGTGGCCGCCGGGCGTGACCCAGCCCGCGGCCAGTGCCGAGACGGTGGGTGCCAGCAGGCCGGCGTGGTAGGGCGGGTCCAGGAACACGATGTCGAAGGGCCGGGGTTCGCTGCGCAGCCAGACCTCCACCGGTTGCTGCACCACACGGCCCCGGTCCTCCGCACCCAGCACCTGCAGATGGTGGCGCAGGGCCCCGGCCGCCTCGGCCTGCTGCTCCACGAACACCGCCTCGCGCGCACCGCGGGACAGGGCCTCCAGGCCCAGGGCCCCGCTGCCGGCGAAGAGATCCAGGCAGCGGCTGCCTGCGATGACGGGGGCGAGCCAGTTGAACAGGGTCTCCCGCACCCGGTCCGGTGTGGGCCGCAGGCCGGCCGCGTCGGGGAAGGCCAGGCGCCGCCCGCGCCAGTCCCCGCCGATGATGCGCAGGCGGTTGGACGGGCGCGGGTTCACTTGGCGGGGGGTGCCTGCGGTCCCACCACCACGGTGACGAAACGGTCCGGGTGCACGCGGCGCTGGAAGGCGTCCCGGATGGCCTCCACGGTGACCGCCTCCACCCGGGCGTTGAAGGTGGCGAGGTAGTCCAGCGGCAGGCCGTAGAAGCCGATCATGGCCACGTACTCGGCGATGTCGCTGTTGGAGTCGATGCGCAGCGGGAAGCCGCCGGTGATGTTCTTCTGCGCATGCGACAGCTCCTCCGCCGTGGGGCCCTCGTCGACGAACCGGCGCACGGTCTCCTCCAGCAGCTTCAGCGCCTCGCCGGCCTGCCCGGCCTTGGTCTGCATGCCCACCACGAACGGCCCCGCCACGCGCATGGGCGCAAAGTAGCTGTAGGCGCTGTAGGCCAGGCCGCGCTTCTCGCGCACCTCGGTGAGAATGCGCGAGGAAAACCCGGAGCCGCCCAGGATGTGGTTGCCCACGTAAAGGGCGAAGTAGTCGGGATCACCGCGCTTCATCCCCGCCTGCCCCATGAGAATGTGCACCTGGCTGGAGGGATGCTCCAGCCGCTGCATGCCGCCCCGGGTCGCGGGCACCGGCGGCAGCGGTGGCGCGGCCTCGCCCCGCGGCAGGCCGTCGGCCAGCTGCGCGGCCATGGCCTCGGCGCGGGCGCGGTCCACGTCGCCCACGATGACCAGCACCAGGTTGGCGGCCACGTAGTAGCGGCGGTGGAAGTCGCGCACCGCCTCCACCGTGAGCGCCCGCACCGATGCCTCGGTCCCGGTCACCGGGGAGGCATAGGGATGCCCGTCGTACAGGGCCCGGTAGAAGGCCCTGGCCGCCAGCTCGTCCGGCTGCTGCTTCTCGTCCGCCAGCACCACCAGGGTGCGCTCACGCTCGCGGGCGAACTCGGCCGGTTCGAAACGGGGATGCTGGACCACCGCCGCCAGGGTCTCCAGCGCCGGGGCCAGGTAGGCCGGATCGCTGAGGCTGCGCAGGCTCACCGTGGCCATGTCGCGGGCCACGCCGGCGCCATAGACGGCGCCCAGATCCTCGAACCGCTCCGCCACCGTGTTGGTGTCCCACTCCCCGGCGCCCTGGTCCAGCAGCAGGTTGGTCAGGCGCGCCAGGCCGGGCCGGTCGCCGTCGCGGGCGGCGCCGGCGTCGAACACCAGGCGCACGTCCACCATGGGGAGCTGCGGGGCGTGGACATACAGCACCCGCGCCCCCTTTTCGCTGCGCCAGGCCTGGATGGCGAGCCCCGTGCTCACCGCGCCGGCCTGCTCTTCGTGCACCGTGCGCGGCTTCAACAGGGCCAGCGCCAGCAGCACCGCCACCAGCGCCAGCACCACGAACAGAAAACGCCTGCTTCCCAACATGTCCCGTGCCTCAGTGGTGACGGCCGCGGGCCGGCGGCGCCGGTCCGGCCTCGTCCAGCGGCAGCGGCTCCAGCACCGCCACCACCAGCCGGTCGTCGGTGAAGTATTTCCGCGCCACCGCCTGGACCTGCTCCGCGGTGACGGCCTTGACCCGCGGCACGTACTCCGCCGCCCGCTGCCAGCCCAGGCCCACCGTCTCCAGCCGCCCCAGGCGCATGGCCTGGTAGAACACCGAGTCGCGCTCGAAGACGTCGCCCGCCACCACCTGGGCCTTGATGCGCGACAACTCGGCCGCGCTGATGGGCTCGTTCTTGAGGCGCTCGATCTGGGCGCGGATGGCGGCCTCCACCTCGGCCACGGTGCGGCCGTTGGCGGGCGTGGCATCGATGACGAAGCGCTGGTCCTGGCGCGAATACAGGTCGTAGCCGGCATCGGCGTCGGCGGCGATCTTCTGCGCCCGCACCAGCTCCCGCGGCAGGCGTGCGCTCTCGCCGCCGGCCAGCACGCCGGCCAGCACCTCCAGGGCATAGGCCTCCCAGTCGGGGCTGGCGGTGGCCAGCACCGGGGTCTGCCAGCCCATGACCAGGTAAGGCAGCCGTGCCGGCGCCTTGACCGTGATGCGGCGCAAGCCGCGCTGGGGCATCTCCACCCGCGGCTTGGGCGGGGCCGCGTCGCGCCGGGGCAGCGGCCCGAAGTGCTTGCGGGCCAGGGCCAGCACCTGCTGCGGGTCCACGTCGCCGGCCACCACCAGGGTGGCGTTGGCCGGCGTGTACCAGCGCCGGTACCAGTCCTGCAGGTCGGCCAGGGTCAGGTGTTCCAGGTCCACCATCCAACCGATGACCGGGTGCCGGTAGGGGCTGTTGAAGTAGGCCGCGGCGTTGAACTGCTCCCAGGTCAGGGCCCGCGGCCTGTCCTCGGTGCGCAGGCGGCGCTCCTCCATCACCACCTTGCGCTCCTTGTCGAACTCGGCCTCCTGCAGCAGCAGGTTGACCATGCGATCGGCCTCCAGCTCCAGCGCCACCGGCAGGCGCGAGCGCTCCAGCAACTGGAAGTAGGCGGTGTAGTCGGCGCCGGTGAAGGCGTTCTCGCGGCCGCCGTTCTCGGCGATGATGCGCGAGAACTCGCCCGGGCCATGGCGCCGGGTGCCCTTGAACATCATGTGCTCCAGCACGTGGGAAATGCCGGTGATGCCATCGTGCTCGTAGCTGGCCCCCACCTTGTACCAGACCTGGGACACCACCACCGGTGCCCGGTGATCCTCCTGCACCAGCACCTTCATGCCGTTGTCCAGCATGAACTCGTGCACGGTCTGGGCCAATGCCGGCGGCGCCAGCAGCATCAATGCGGACAACAGGCCCGCGCGCATGGTCATGGACGGGTTTCTCCTTGCTGGTTCTCCGGTCGCGGGCACACGCGCTCACGCGGCCGGACCGGGCGGTGGTAGGATAACGCATCCGGACCGGCGCCGCGCAGGTGCAGCGCCCCGTGCTGTGACCACTGCACAAGATGTTTGGTTTCAACAAATCGCGTCCCCGGGACGACGACGGCGACCGGCGCGGGCTGTTCGGCCGCCTGCTGGCCGGCCTGGCCCGCACCCGCCACGGCCTCACCGACGCCCTGGCCGCCCTGGTGCGCGGTCGCGGCGAGGTGGACGACGAGCTGCTGGAGGAGCTGGAGACCCTGCTGCTGGCCGCCGACGTGGGCGTGGACACCACCCGCCGCATCATGACCGGCCTGGAGCAGGAGATCGCGCGCGGCCGGGTGCGGGATCCCGGGGCACTCATGGAGGCCCTGCGCGCGGCGCTGGCGGAGATCCTCGCCCCCTGCAGCCGGCCGCTGACCATCGACGAGGCGCACCGGCCCTTCGTCATTCTCATGGTGGGCGTCAACGGGGCCGGCAAGACCACCACCATCGGCAAGCTGGCCCACCGCTTCAAGGCCGAGGGCCGCTCGGTGATGCTGGCCGCCGGCGACACCTTCCGCGCCGCGGCGGTGGAGCAGCTCCAGCAATGGGGCGAACGCAACGGTGTCCCGGTGGTGGCGCAGGCGCCGGGGGCCGACGCCGCCTCGGTGATCTACGACGCCCTGGCCTCGGCGCGGGCCCGCGGCGTGGACGTGCTCATTGCCGACACCGCCGGGCGCCTGCACACCCAGGCCCATCTCATGGAGGAGCTGAAAAAGATCCGGCGGGTCATGGCCAAGCTGGACGAAACCGCCCCCCACGAGGTGATGCTGGTGCTCGACGCCGGCACCGGCCAGAATGCCCTGGCCCAGGCCCGCCAGTTCCACGAGGCGGTGGGCGTGACCGGCATCACCCTGACCAAGCTGGACGGCACCGCCAAGGGCGGCATCATCTTCGCCATCGCCGACGCCCTGGGCCTGCCCATCCGCTTCGTGGGGGTGGGCGAGGCGGCCGAGGACCTGCGCCCCTTCGACGCCGGGGAGTTCATCGACGCCCTGTTCGCCGGCGGCGGGGCAGACGACGCAGGCACCGGATGATCCGCTTTTCCAACGTCACCAAGCGCTACCCCGGCGGGCAGGAGGCCCTGAGCGACGTGAGCCTGCACCTGGCGCCGGGGGAGATGGCCTTTCTCACCGGCCACTCGGGCGCAGGCAAGAGCACCCTGCTCAAGCTCATCGCCCTGCTGGAGCGCGCCACCCGCGGCCAGGTGGTGATCAACGGCCAGAACCTGGCCAAGCTGGGCCGCCGCCGGGTGCCCTTGCTCCGGCGCAACATCGGCATCATCTTCCAGGACCACCGCCTGCTGCTGGACCGCACCGTGTACGACAACGTGGCCCTGCCGCTCATCATCGCCGGCTTTCCCGCGCGCGAGATCGGCCGCCGCGTGCGCGCGGCGCTGGACAAGGTGGACCTGCTGGGCAAGGAGCGGGCCTACCCCATCACCCTGTCGGGCGGCGAGCAGCAGCGGGTGGGCATCGCCCGGGCCATCGTGACCAAGCCGCCCATCCTGCTGGCCGACGAGCCCACCGGCAACCTGGACCCGGATCTGTCGCGCGAGATCATGGGCCTGTTCGACCAGTTCAACCAGGTGGGGGTCACGGTGCTGGTGGCCAGCCACGATCTCGATCTCATCCGCACCATGAACAAGCGCATCCTGGTGCTCAGGCAGGGGAGGCTGGTGGATGACACCGCGGCCGCCGCCTGACGCCGACGGCGTGCGCGCCCCCGCCGCCCCCGGCGACCGCCGTCTCGCCACCCGGCTGGCCACCTGGGCCCTGCGCCACGCCCAGGTGTTCTTCGAGAGCCTGGGCCGCCTGAGCCGCACCCCGTTTTCCACCCTCATGACCGCGGCGGTCATCGGCATCGCCCTGGCCCTGCCCACGGGGCTGCACGTGATCCTCAAGAACCTGCAGCAGCTGGGCGGGGGCCTGGAGAGTGCCGCCCGCATCTCCCTGTTCCTGAAGAAGGACACCTCCGAGGCCGCGGCCCGGCGCATGGTGCGCGAGCTGTCCGCCCTGCCCGAGGTGGCGCGGGTGCGCTACATCTCCCGGGACGAGGCCCTGGCCGAGTTCAAGCGCCTGTCGGGTTTCGGCGCCGCCCTCGATGCCCTGGCCGAGAACCCCCTGCCCGCGGTCATCGTGGTCACCCCCGCCCTGCGCCAGGCCCCGGAGGCGGCCGCGCGCCTGCTGGCGCAGTTCAAGGCCTACCCGGCGGTGGACCTGGCCCAGCTCGACCAGCAGTGGATCCAGCGCCTCTACGCCCTCATGGACATCGCCGCCCGCGGGGTGCAGGTGCTGGCGGTCCTGCTGGCCCTGGGCGTGGTGCTGGTGGTGGGCAACACCATCCGCCTGGCCATCCAGAACCGCCGCGACGAGATCGTGATCATCAAGCTCATCGGCGGTACCGACGCCTTCATCCGCCGGCCGTTCCTCTACGCCGGCTTCTGGTACGGCCTCATGGGCGGCGCCGCCGCCTGGCTGTTCATCGCCCTGGCCCTGGGCGCCCTGGCCGGGCCGGTGGACCAGCTCGCCGCCCTCTACCACAGCGGCTTCAGCCTGCAGGGGCTGGGGGCGGAGGGGGCCGCGGTGCTCATGGGCCTGAGCGTGGTGCTGGGCCTGGCCGGATCCTGGCTGGCGGTGGGGCGCCACCTGCGGGAGATCGAGCCGCGCTGAGCGGGCCCGGCCGGGGGCAGTCCGGCTCAACATCTCCGGCCGTCGGTCGAAAACTACCGTTGGGGCCGGGAAAACCCCGTGCTTCCCGGGGAGACTGCTAGGATCAGGGCATGGCGCAGCAACACACCCGCATCATGGTCGTGGACGGATCCACCGTCTCGCGGGCCATCCTGTCCCGGATCCTGCGCCAGGAGATCGAGGGCGCCGAGGTCGTCGAGTGCAAGACCGGGGCCGAGGCGCTGGACCGGCTGGAAAGCGAGCCCTTCGATCTCGTCACCACCGCCCTGCTGCTGCCGGACATGGACGGCCTGGACCTGTCGCGCAAGCTGCGCAAGTCCCGCCGCCATCACTACACCCCGGTGGTGGTGGTCTCGGGCGACGCCGACGCCCGCCTGCTGCGCGAGGGCTTCAAGGCCGGCGTCACCGACTACTTCGACAAGTCGCAGGGCTACAAGGCCTTCGGCGGCTTCATCAAGTCCTTCATCACCCGCCACTCGGGCCTGGTGGGCCGCATCCTGTTCGTGGAGGACAGCCGCACCGCGGCCGCGGTCACCTGCGACATCCTGGAAAACCACGGCCTGCAGGTGGACCACTACACCTCCGCCGAGGCGGCGCTGGAGGCACTGGAGAACCTGGACTCCCAGCTCCGCGACAGCACCGACGGCGGCGGCTACGACCTGGTCATCACCGATTTCTACCTCAAGGGCAGCATGACCGGGGGCGACCTGCTGCACGCGGTGCGGGCCAAGATGCACTACTCCCAGCAGGAGCTGCCGCTGCTGGTGATCACGGGCACCGACGACTACCAGACCCAGGTGGAGGTGTTCCACGCCGGGGCCAACGACTTCGTGGCCAAGCCCATCGTGGAGGAGATCCTCATCGCCCGGGTCCGCGCCCTGCTGCTCATCAAGCACCAGTACGATGCCCTCAAGCAGCAGGCCGAGACCATGCGCTGGCTCGCGGCCACCGACTCCCTCACCGGGGTGCGCTCCAAGCGCTACCTGCTGGATCACGGCGAGGACTTCATCCGCGACCCGGCCAACCAGCCGGTGTGCGCCATGGTCATCGACATCGACCACTTCAAGCAGATCAACGACAGCCTCGGCCACATCACCGGCGACCACGTGCTGGCGGACCTGGGCGAGCTGCTGGACACCGAGTTCCGCGACGCCATGGTGGTGCGCTTCGGCGGCGAGGAGTTCTGCCTCCTGGTGCCCGCCACCCCCGCCGAGGAGATGCTGGAGCGGGCCGAGGCCCTGCGCCGCCGCGTCGCCGGCCTGCGCCCGGCCGGGGTGGACATCACCGTCTCCATCGGGCTCGCCTCCAGCGCCGACGCCGGCGGCGGCCTGACCCAGCTCATCTCCCGCGCCGACGAGGCCCTGTACGCGGCCAAGGACGCCGGCCGCAACCGCATCCACGTCCACCTGGGCGACGAGATCCTGCCCTCGCCCCTGGGGGACGCCCCCGCCCTGGCCCCCACGGGCAATTAAATATTCAATATTATCAATAACTTATGATTTTCAAGGGCGGCCGGGAACTCGCCCGCGGATTGGCACTCTAAGAGGTCGAGTGCTAATATTCGGGTATCACGATGGGGGATAAAGCCATGAAGAGGAACACGCAGCTCGCCCCGGCCGCACCGGGCCTGGCGGTGCCGGCCGGAACGCTGGAAGCCTACATTCAGGCGGTCAACAGCGTGCCCGTGCTCTCCGCCGAGGAGGAGCGGCGCCTGGCCTATCGCCTGCGCGATCACAACGACCTGGCCGCGGCACAGCAGCTCGTGTTGTCCAACCTGCGCTTCGTGGTCCACGTGGCCCGCGGCTACTCCGGCTACGGACTGCCCCAGGCCGACCTCATCCAGGAGGGCAACATCGGCCTGATGAAGGCGGTCAAGCGCTTCGATCCCGACGTGGGCGTGCGCCTCATCTCCTTCGCCGTGCACTGGATCCGGGCCGAGATCCACGAGTTCATCCTGCGCAACTGGCGCATCGTGAAGGTGGCCACCACCAAGGCCCAGCGCAAGCTGTTCTTCAACCTGCGCGGGGCCAAGAAGCGGCTGGGCTGGCTCAACCGCGAGGAGGTGGACGCGGTGGCCCGCGACCTGGGCGTGTCGCCCCGCGACGTGATGGAGATGGAGTCGCGCCTGGCGGGACAGGACGTGGGCTTCGACCCGCGCGAGGGCGACGATGACGACGACCGCGCCCTGCTGGCGCCCGCCACCTACCTGGGCGACGACAGCGAGGATCCCTCGCTGGTGCTGGAGGCCGAGGACTGGGCCGAGTTCAACCACGAGCGCCTGCATGCGGCGCTGGAAACCCTGGACGAGCGGAGCCGCGACATCCTCCAGAGCCGCTGGCTCAGCGAGCACAAGGTGACACTGCAGGAACTGGCGGACAAGTACGGTGTCTCGGCCGAGCGCATCCGCCAGCTCGAGGCCAACGCCATCCGCAAGCTGCGCCAGGCCATGACGGCGCCGCCGGCGCCCGGCGCCTGACAGCGGCGAAGGGTGTGATGGCTTCGCCATTACACCCCACGCTTATCTGTCCTCTGTCTTCTGTCCTCTGTCCTCTGGTTCGGTGAGCTCCGGCACTTCCAGCTCCGGGATCGCCTCCGCGTCCGCTTCCGGCGCTTCGCCGGCCGGGGCGGGACCGGAATGGATCCGCTCCTCGAGCTTCTCCATGTGCTCGCGCACCTGCTGCTCACCCTCGCGGCTGCCGCCGGCGAACATGGTGGCATACTCGCGCATCATGTTCTCCAGCGCCTCCCTGGTGGAGGCCAGCTCGGCCCGCACCGCTGCGGTCTCGTCCTTCTGCCGGGCCAGCTCCTCCTGCAGGTGGTCGCGCTCCTTGCGCAGGGTGGTGTAGGGCAGCCCCGCGGGGTGGCTGTCGTCACCAGCCTCAGCGTCCCGGGGCCCGCCCAGGAGGCTCTGGTATCCCCCGCACAGACCCTGGACATGGGCCTCCAGCGGCCCGATTCCTTCGCGCCGGTACAGGAACAGGCGCAGCACGTAACGGTACAGCCCCTTCTCCAGCTCGGCCAGGGCCTCGGCCCGGGCGGCGGCCTCCTCCTCCCCGAACCCCAGGGCCTCGTTGAGCAGGGTGCCCAGCCGCTGGCGCCGGTCCGGCGCTGCCTGGTGCAGGCGGGCCAGCACCTGCTGCACCTCGCCCCGGCGGCGGGAGCGGCCGCGGAAGTGCCACACCACCGCCGCCAGCACCGCCACCAGGAGCACCAGGGCCACCTCGCCGGTGATCACCAGCGCGGCCAGCAGCCACTCATTCATCTTCTTCCAGCTCCGCCTCCAGTGCCCCGGACTTGCGCCGGCCGAAGCGGCGCCACGCCAGCCAGCCGCCGGCACCTGCTGCCGCCAGCAACAGGTTCACCAACCCCACCCACATGAGCACCCGGCCCAGGGGGCTCCCTTCCTCCTGCTCCGGCTTCGGGGGGTGCGCCTCCCCGCCGGAATCCTTCGGCCCCGGCTTTCCGTCTTCGTCCCTTTCCTTTTCTTTCGGCCCGGGGGCGGGAGCGGGGGTGCCGCCCGGAATGCGCCGTTCCACACTCATCTCCAGGGTCCGGCCGTCATGGCGGCGGCCGGACAGCCTCACCTGCACGCGGGCCCCGGCATGCTCCGGGCCCAGGACGGCGGTGAACCGGCCGCCCTCCCCGCGGACCAGCGCCAGGGGACCGCCCGGCACCAGTTCCGCGGCCGCCTCCACGGTATCCGGCGCCAGCAGCCCGGGCACCGGCGTCACCACGATGCCGTCCCGGCGGACTTCCACCCGGGCGGGAGCATCCAGCACCTCCACGCGCAGGTGGCGCTGGCGCTCGAAGGTGGGCCCGCGGGCGATGAGCGCGATCTCGTGCATGCCCGCCTGCCGCAGCGGTGGCAGCTTCGCCTCGTGGCGGCCGGCCCCGCGGCGGGCCAGGGTCACGGTGCGGGGCCTCTCCCCCGGTGGTGCGTGCTCGGCGGAGAACGCCACCAGGCGCAGGAAGTCGGCCCGGGTCACGGTGCGCCCCCGCTGCTCCAGCCAGGCGGCCAGCGCCGGGGTGTCGCCGGCCAGCAGGGTGGCGGGCAGCGGCGCATGCTTCAGGCGCAGGTTGGTGAGCACCAGCACCCGGTTGTCCGGATCCGGGGCCGTCTCCAGGGTCCACTGGCCCGCCGCGGGGCGCGGCACGGTGACGAGGTCGTAGCCCTTCTCGCGGTACCAGCGCACCGGGTCGGGGTGGCGCTCCGCGGTCCACACCCCGCCTCCCGGCAGGTGCACCCGCAGCGGCGGGGCCTGGGGCTGGCGGAACACCAGCAGGGTCATGTCGGTCACGGCCCGGTCCACCTGGAAGCGGTTGCCGCGGATGGGCAGGCTGTCCGCCGGTGCCGCCTGCTCGAACAGGCGCAGGAACACCTTCTGCAGGCCCGCCACGTCGTTCACCTGCTCGAAGCGGCCGCCGCTGGCGCGCGAGAGCGTGGCCAGCAGCTCGGCATCGGCCTGGGGCGAGAGGGCGATGGTGTGGATCTTCACCCCCGCCCGGCGCAGGCGCGGCAGCAGGCGCTGCAGGATGCGCCGGCGCGAGGCGCGGTTGGCGGCGGGGTCCCTGGAGATGTCCACCATGCCGTCGGTGAGCAGCAGCAGGTGACGGCGGTAGCGGGGATCGGGCCGGGTCCAGCCGAAGGCCGCCTTCTCCAGCGCCTCCTCCATGTTGGTATACAGCCCGCGGGAGTGGATGCGCGCCGCCTCGCGCCGGGCCCGGGCCTTCCAGGCCGCGGTCACCGGGCCGTGGCGCACGTTCATGTTGACGTAGCGGCCGAAGGTCCAGACCCCGGCCCGGGTGCCCTCGGGCAGAAGGCCCACCAGCAGGCGCAGGGCCGGCGCGCGCAGGTTGCGGGGATCGTTGCGCTTCATGGAGCCGGAGACGTCGATGACCACCCGCAGGTCGGTCACCGGCTCCCCGGCAAGGGCACCGTTGGCCCACAGGCAAACGGCGGCCAGTGCCGCCGCGCCGAGGCGTCTCGCTGTTCCGTCCCGCATGACCCCAAGTCCCTGAAATTCCTTTCAGGGATAGCGGTTGCGGCGCGGCGTGACTTTAGAACCTATCTCAGAATTCCGCGCGTGTCGCGTTGTGAGTCCACGGCCGCGCCGGC
>JALUTW010000203.1 GCA_027021685.1 Chromatiales bacterium
CTGGCGCAGCTCCTCCACCCGCACCAGGTAGCGGTCGTAGCAGTCGCCGTTGGTCCCCACCGGGATGTCGAACTCCAGCCGGTCGTAGACCTCGTAGGGCTGCTTCTTGCGCAGGTCCCACTCGATGCCGGAGCCGCGCAGCATGGGGCCGGTGAAACCGAGCTGCAGGGCCCGCTCCGGCGGCACCACGCCGATGCCCACGGTGCGCTGCTTCCAGATGCGGTTGTCGGTGAGCAGGGTCTCGTACTCGTCCACGTAGCCCGGGAAGCGCTCGGTGAAGTCCTCGATGAAGTCCAGCAGGCTGCCCTGGCGGTTGCGGTTGAGCCGCGCCACCTCGGCCGCCGAGCGCCACCTGGACGGCTGGTACTGGGGCATGCGGTCCGGCAGGTCGCGGTAGACCCCGCCCGGCCGGTAGTAGGCGGCGTGCATGCGCGCCCCCGACACCGCCTCGTACATGTCCATGAGGTCCTCGCGCTCGCGGAAGCAGTACAGGAACACGGTCATGGCGCCGATGTCCAGCGCGTGGGTCCCCAGCCACATGAGGTGATTGAGGATGCGCGTGATCTCGTCGAACATCACCCGGATGTACTGCGCCCGCAGCGGCGGCGTGATGCCCAGCAGCTTCTCCAGCGCCAGCACGTAGCCGTGCTCGTTGCACATCATGGACACGTAGTCGAGACGGTCCATGTAGGGGATGCTCTGGTTGTAGGGCTTGCTCTCGGCCAGCTTCTCGGTGGCACGGTGCAGCAGGCCGATGTGCGGGTCCGCGCGCTGCACCACCTCGCCGTCCATCTCCAGCACCAGCCGCAGCACGCCGTGGGCGGCCGGGTGCTGGGGGCCGAAGTTGATGGTGTAGTTGCGGATCTCAGGCATCGCCGGCCTCCTCCGCCGCCCGGCGGCCCTCGTAGCGGTGATCGCGGCGGATGACCCGCGGCTGGTTGACACGCGGCTCGATGCTCACCGGCTCGTAGACCACGCGCTGGCGGTCCGGGTCGTAGCGCATCTCCACGTTGCCGATGAGCGGGAAGTCCTTGCGGAAGGGATGGCCGATGAAGCCGTAGTCGGTGAGGATGCGGCGCAGGTCCGGGTGCCCCTCGAACACGATGCCGAACAGGTCGAAGGCCTCGCGCTCGTACCAGTTGGCCGAGGCCCACACCGGCACCACCGAGTCGATCATGGGCGGATCGCCCTCGGCGAAGGCGCGCAGGCGCAGGCGGTGGTTGTGCGCCACCGACAGCAGGTGATAGACCACGGCGAAGCGCGGCCCGCTCCAGCTCCCGTCGCCGTACTCCAGGTAATCCACCCCGCACAGGTCGATGAGCTGGGCGAAGGCGAACTCCGGCTCGTCGCGCAGCGCCTGGCACACCGGCAGCAGCCGGGCCGCCGGCACCTCGACGGTGAGTTCGTCGCCCACCGCCTCGCAGCGCGCGAGCTGATCGCCGAAGCGCTCGCGCAGGCGCTGGGCAAGATTGTCGTAGTACCGGGACATGGGCGCCGCTGTTGTTGCTCTGGTTATCGGGCGATGGTGTTGGTGCGACGGATCTTGTTCTGGAGCTGCAGGATCCCGTAGAGCAGGGCCTCGGCCGTGGGCGGGCAACCGGGCACGTAGATGTCCACCGGCACCACCCGGTCGCAGCCGCGCACCACGGAATAGGAATAGTGATAGTAGCCGCCGCCGTTGGCGCAGGAACCCATGGAGATCACCCAGCGCGGCTCGGCCATCTGGTCATAGACCTTGCGCAGGGCCGGCGCCATCTTGTTGACCAGGGTCCCGGCCACGATCATCACGTCGGACTGGCGCGGGCTGGGGCGGAAGATGATGCCGAGCCGGTCCAGGTCGTAGCGGCTGGCGGCGGCATGCATCATCTCCACCGCGCAGCAGGCCAGCCCGAAGGTCATGGGCCACAGGGAGCCGGTCCGCGCCCAGTTGATGAGCTGGTCCGCGGTGGTGGTGAAGTAGCCTTGCCGCAGGGCCGCCTCTACTCCCATTCCAGCGCCCCCTTCTTCCATTCGTAGATGAAGCCGATGACCAGGATGCCCAGGAACAGGACCATGGCCAGGAAGCCGAACAGGCCGATGTCCTCCAGGACCACGGCCCAGGGAAACAGGAAGGCGATCTCCAGATCGAAGATGATGAACAGGATGGCCACGAGGTAGTAGCGCACGTCGAACTTCATGCGCGAGTCCTCGAAGGCCTCGAAGCCGCACTCGTAGGGGGAGAGCTTCTCGGCGTCGGGGCGGCGGCGGCCCATGACGAAGCCGAGACTGATCATGACCACGCCCACGCCCAGCCCCACGACGAGGAAGATCACCACCGGCAGATAGTGCTCGAGCATGGCCTGGAACCCTCCCCGGTAACCCCTTGGTCTTCTTGTAGTTGTTGTCAGGCGGACCCTTGCGGGCCCTTGGCGCAAAGCCGGGTCAGTCTAGGCCAGCGGCAAACGGGGTGTCAAGTTGGTCACACTCCGTTTTTCTTTTTTGCGTCAAATGCTTATCGCATTTGTGGGGGTATAAAAAATTTCCGTGGAAAGGTGCTGGGTGCTGGGTGCTGGGTGCTGGGTGCTGGGTGCTGGGTGCGGGGTGGTGGGTGCG
>JALUTW010000204.1 GCA_027021685.1 Chromatiales bacterium
CACGCGGCGGGACCCCGGCCCGACGGGCCACCCGAATTCCGGCGGGAGGCGGCCATCGCCGCCTGCCCCGGGGTGGTCTGCTGCAACATCCGGCATGGGTCTCTGCGATCCCTGCGTCCCTGCGTCCTGCGATCTCTGCGTTGTCCCGGGGACAGGGAGAAAACCACCGGACCTTCCCCGGCATCAGCCCCGGGTGACCGGGTATTCGGAACTTCCATTTGGCGAGATGTTGAAAAAGGTCATCCTGACCTTTTCAACACGCCGAAGCGGCCGCTTGCGCGGCTGATTTGCGTGCGGGGCATCCCTGCCCCGCGCGGGCAGGCTGTTTTTCAACAGCCTGCCAGTCCGCCAGTGCCCGGCGCAGCATGTCCTCGAAGTCGCGCACGCGCTGCACGTAGCGCACCGGCTCCCAGCCGCGTGCATACCCGTGCCTGAGCGTGCGGTAGTACTTCTTCTTTGCCAGCAGCGGCAGCACCGCGCGCAGATCGGCCCACCGGTGCGGGTTCCGGCCCAGGCGCCGGGCCAGCGTCATGGCATCGCGCAGGTGCCCGTATCCCACGTTGTAGGCCGCCAGCGCAAACCAAGTGCGGTCCGGTTCCCCCACCTCCGCCGGCAGGCGGGCCCGCAGGCGGGTCAGGTAGCGTGCCGCGGCCTCGATGCTCTGGGCCGGATCGAGCCGGTTCTTCACCCCCAGTTCCCGTGCCGTGGCCAGGGTCAGCATCATGATCCCGCGCACCCCGGTGGGGCTGCGTGCGCGCGGGTTCCAGTGCGACTCCTGGTAGGACAGTGCGGCCAGCAGCATCCAGTCCAGGCCGTGGCGGGCCGCGGCCCGCTCGAACAGCGGCCGGTAGCGCGGCAGCACGGTGCGGATGCGGCGGCGGAAGGCGCGCACGTCCACGTAGTCGAAGCTCTCGATGAAGCCGTAGTATTTCTCGTGCAGCCGCTGCAGCTCGCCGCTGGCGGCATACTGCGTGAACCACTCCCGCGCCGCGTCGCGCAGGCGGTGCGCCGAGGCGGGAAACATCCACGCCAGCTCGTCGGGCTCGCCCAGGGCGAACCGCACCGACAGTTCGGGGAAGTAGCGCCGCACCACGGCCACGATGTTGGAATCGGCCACCGTGCAGTCGGCCTTGCGCTGCCACACCCGCTCCAGCGCCGTCTCGGTGTCCAGCCCCGGCTCGGCCGTCCAGCGCAGGTCCGGGACCCCGCGCGCCAGCACCTGCAGGCGCTCGGCATAGCTGGTGCCCGCAGGCACCACCAGCGTCAGCCCGGCAAGCTGGGCCGGGGTGCGCGGCCGCGCCCCGCCGCGGCGGCACACCACCTGCTGCTGCACCTGCTGGTAGACCGGGCCGAACAGGAAGCGCCTGGCCCGTTCCGGGGTGCGGGACAATCCGGCCGCGGCCACATCGGCCCCGCCGGCCTCCAGGTCCGCGAGGACGTGGGCCACGCCCTCCCGCGGCAGCATCTCCAGCCGCACCTCCAGCCAGCGGGCGAAGGCCAGCGCCATCTCGTACTCGGGCCCGGCCGGGCCGTCGCGGCCCTCGTAGAACGTGGTGGGGCCCTGGGTGGTGAGCACCCGCAGCACGCCCCGCTCCTTCACCCGTGCCAGCCGGTCCGGAGGGTCGCTGCATCCGGCCACGGCGGCCAGCGACGCGGCCAGCAGCAACCGCCTCAGCCGGCCAGCCATGCCCGCCACCGCTCGAACAGGGCCTCGTCCAGTGCCGCCACCACCGAGCGCTTGCCCAGGCGGGCGTCCATCACCGAGCCGCCGTCCAGGGTCGCGGCCCGGCCGCCGGCCTCGGCCAGGACCAGGCTGCCGGCGGCGCAGTCCCACAGGTGCTGCCCGCCGTGCAGGTACAGGTGGCCGCGGCCCGCCGCCAGCCAGCACCACTCCAGTGCCACCGAGCCGAAGTTGCGCTGGGAACGCCAGGGCGGCCGTCGGGCCAGGCGCACGGCCAGGTCCGGCGGCAGGCGCTTGAAATCCACCAGCGCGATGCAGTCGGCCAGCTCCGCCGGCGGTGGCGGTGCCGCCAGCGGCACGCCGTCGAGCCAGGCGCCGCCGCCGCGGCGGGCGGCAAAGCACTCGTCGCGGTGGGGATCCCATACCGCGGCCAGCACCGTCCCGCCCTCGTCCAGCAAGGCGCAGGAGACCGAGTACCAGGGCAGGCCCCAGGCGAAGTTGGTGGTGCCGTCGAGGGGATCCAGCACCCACAGGCCGCCCTCGCCGCGCGCCGCCAGCAGCCCGGCCTGGACGGCGGGGGCGTCCTCCTCGCCCAGCACCCGAGTCCCGGGCCAGTCGGCGGGCAGGCGGCGCGCGAGCCGGGCCTGCACCTCGAGATCGGCCCCGGTGACCAGGCTGCCGTCGGCCTTGCGGCGGGCGGCCGCCGGCCGGCCCAGCGGCCCGCTGGCGGCCTGACGCAGGCAGCGGCACAGGTGGCGCAGTTCCTGATCCATCGACTGACCCGCGGCGGGAACTCCGTGGATACTGCTACAATTGCGGCCAAGTGTAACCCAGCCGCCGCCCGGGGCGGCCGCCGGCCCAGCGGACAACGACGCGGCACATGATCGACGAGGAACAGGAGGCCATC
>JALUTW010000205.1 GCA_027021685.1 Chromatiales bacterium
TGGCCTATCCGCCGGAGCGGCTGCACAACGTGTTCGGCGAGTACATCGCCAGCCTCGGCCTGCGCCAGCTGCGCATCGCCGAGACCGAGAAGTACGCCCACGTCACCTTCTTCTTCAACGGCGGCCGCGAGGAGCCGTTCGAGGGCGAGGACCGCGTCCTGGTGCCCTCGCCCAAGGACATCAAGACCTATGATCAGAAGCCGGAGATGAGCGCCGGCGAGGTCACCGACCGGCTGGTGGAGGCCGTGGGCAGCGGCCGTTACGACGTCATCATCTGCAACTACGCCAATCCGGACATGGTGGGCCACACCGGCAACTTCGACGCCACCGTGCGCGCCATCGAGTTCCTGGACCAGTGTCTCGGCCGGGTGGTGGAGGCGGTGCGCGCCGCCGGTGGCGAGCTGCTCATCACCGCCGATCACGGCAACGCCGAGCAGATGGTCAACCCCGACACCGGCCAGCCCCATACCGCCCACACCACCAACCCGGTGCCGCTCATCTACGTGGGCCGCCCGGCGCGGATGGTCGAGGGCGGCGCCCTGTCCGACGTGGCCCCCACCATGCTCCATCTCATGGACCTGGAGCAGCCGCCGGAGATGACCGGACGCCCGCTGGTGGTGCTGGCCGGGGACACCGAGGAGCCCGCACAGGCCGCACCGTGATGTCCTGCCGCCGCCAGTCCCGCCTCCGCGCCGGGGTCCTGCGGCTGGCGGCGGGGCTGCTGGCGGGGCTGCTGGCCGCCGGTGCCGGCGCGGAGCTGTCCGAGGCCGAACGGGCGGCCAAGGCGGCCGAGCTGGAGCGCCTGCGCGCGCGCATCGCGACCCTGCGCCGCGAGTTCGAGCAGGTGCGCACGCGCCACGATGCGGAGCGGAAGAAGCTGCGCGAGGTGGAACACCGCGTGGGCCGCCTGGTCCGGAACCTGCGCCGGCTCAAGCGCGAGTTGCGGGCCGGCGAGAAGCGGCTCGCCGGCCTCAAGCGCCGGCGGCGCGCACTGCGGCGCGAGCTGGCCCTGCAGCGGCGGCTGCTGGGCGAGCAGGTCTATGCCGCCTTCGTCATCGGTCGCCAGGAGTACCTCAAGCTGGTGCTCAACCAGGAAGATCCGGCGGCGGCGGGGCGGGTGTTCGCTTACTACCGCTACTTCAACCAGGCCCGGGCCCGGCGCATCGAGGAGGTGCGCACCACCCTGGCGCAGCTCGACGAGGTGGAGGCCCGCATCCGCACCCGGGTGGCGGAGCTTCAACGCCTGCGCCGGGCGCGGCAACGCGACCGCGCCGCCCTGGAAGCCACCCTGCGCGAGCGCCAGGCGGTGGTGGACCGGCTCCGGCGCGAGCTGGCCGGGCGCGAGGAGGAGCTCAACCGGCTCGGTGCCGACCAGCGGCGCCTGGAGCGGCTGCTGTCGGCCATCCGCGAGGTGCTGGCCGACATCCCGCCGGAGGCAGGCCGGGCCGAACCCTTCGCCCGCCTGCGCGGGCGCCTGCGCTGGCCCGCCCGGGGCCGGGTGCTGGAACTCTACGGGCGCAGGCGCGCGGGGGGGCGGGTGCGCTGGAACGGGGTGCTCATCCGGGCCCCGGAGGGACACAACGTCCGCGCCGTGGCCCGCGGCCGGGTGGCGTTCGCCGACTGGCTGCGCGGCTACGGCCTGCTCATCATCATCGACCACGGCGACGGCTACATGTCCCTCTACGGCCACAACCAGGCCCTGTACAAGGAGACCGGCGACTGGGTGGAGGCGGGCGAGGTCATCGCCGCGGTGGGCAGGAGCGGCGGCCGCGAGCGGGCGGCCCTGTACTTCGAAATCCGTCACAACGGCCGGCCCTCAAATCCGGTGAAATGGTGCCGAAACAGTTGAGAGGGCGGCCGGCTGCAACCATATTTCCGGTCATCGCCGTCCCCGGCCGGGCACCCCGTGGCGCCGCGGGCCCCGGCGAACCCCCGGCGCGGCTGTTGGAGAAGCCGAATTTGCGTTAGTATCAAGGGATTGCAATCCGGTCTGAATGCGGCGCGACCGCATGGAGTCACCTGTTCATGAAACCCCTGCTGCGTAACGCGGTTGTCCTGCTCGCCGGTCTGGTCCTGGGCGTGTCCCTGGCCGTGGGCGCCGGCGTGTGGGCCAAGCGGCCGGCCGAGACCCGTCATGCCCTGCCCCTGTCCGAGGTGCGGTCGCTGTCGGAGGTCTTCGGCAAGATCAAGGAGAACTACGTCGAGGAGGTGGACGACCGCACCCTGCTCGAGAACGCCATCCGCGGCATGCTCTCCGGCCTCGATCCCCACTCCAGCTATCTGGACCGCGAGGCCTTCCAGGAGCTGCGCGTGGGCACCACCGGCGAGTTCGGCGGCCTGGGCATCGTGGTGGGCATGGAGGACGGCTTCGTCAAGGTGGTCTCACCCATCGACGACACCCCGGCCCAGCGCGCGGGCATCCAGGCCGGTGACCTCATCATCCGCCTGGACGACACCCCGGTGAAGGGCATGAGCCTGGACGAGGCGGTGAAGATGATGCGGGGCGAGCCGGGCTCGCAGATCACTCTCACCATCGTACGCGACGGGCTGGACAAGCCGCTGAAGATCACCATCACCCGCGACCGGATCCGGGTCAAGAGCGTCAAGGCGCGCACCCTGGAGCCCGGCTACGGCTACGTGCGCATCACCCAGTTCCAGGAGCGGACCGGGGCCGAGCTCAAGGCCGCGCTCAAGCGGCTGAAGAAGGAGAACGACGGCCGGCTCAAGGGCCTGGTACTGGACCTGCGCAACAACCCCGGCGGCCTGCTGGACGCGGCGGTGGAGGTGGCCGACGTGTTCCTGGACTCGGGCGTCATCGTCAGCGTCAAGGGCCGCACCGCGGAGAACCAGATGCGCCACCAGGCCAGCTCCCCCGACCTGCTGGAGGGGACGCCGCTGGTGGTGCTGGTCAACGGGGGCTCCGCCTCCGCCTCGGAGATCGTGGCCGGCGCCCTGCAGGACCACAGGCGCGGCATCGTCATGGGCAAGCAGACCTTCGGCAAGGGCTCGGTGCAGACGGTGGTGCCCCTGGGCAACAACACCGCGCTCAAGCTGACCACCGCCCGCTACTACACGCCCTCCGGGCGCTCCATCCAGGCCGAGGGCATCGCGCCCGACATCGCGCTGGAGGACCTGAAGGTGGACGTGCGCAAGGATGGACTGGATCCGGTCAAGGAGCGCGACCTGGCCCGGCACCTGGAGAACGACAACGGGGACAAGTCCAAGGCGGGTGCCAGGGGCAAGGGCGGAAAGGATGAGGCCAGGGAGCAGCCGCCCCTGGCCACATCCGATTACTTCCTCTACGAAGCCCTCAACGTCCTCAAGGGCATGTACCTGTTGAGCGCGCGGTGAGCGCGGGGGCCGCCGGGGCGAGCGTTTGATCCGCGCCGGTGTGGCCCTGTTTTTCCTGCTCCTGGCCGGCCCGGCGCCGGCCGGGCCGGCCGGCGGTGCCCCCGCGCCGGTCCTGGCGCTCATCATCGACGACCTGGGCCACCGCTGGGCCGAGGGCCGGCGCGCGGTGCTGCTGCCGGCCCCCGTGTCCGTTTCCATCCTTCCGGGGACGCCCCACGGCGTGAAGCTGGCGCGGCTGGCCCATGCCCGCGGCAAGGAGGTGCTGCTGCACCTGCCCATGGAGTCCGAGACGGGCCGGCCGCTGGGCCCCGCGGGCCTCACCGCGGGGCTGGACCGCGCGGCGTTCCGGGCCCGGCTGCGGCGCGCGCTGGCCGCGGTGCCGCATGCGGCCGGCGTCAACAACCACATGGGCTCGCGCCTCACCCGCCAGCCCCGCCCCATGGCCTGGGTGATGGAGATGCTGGCGGAGCGCCCGCCGCTGTTCTTCGTGGACTCCCGCACCACGCCCGCCAGCGTGGCCCTGCGCGCGGCCGCCCGCCACGGCGTGCCGGCCCTGCGCCGCCACGTGTTCCTGGACCACGTGCAGGACCCGGAGGCCATCGCCCTCCAGTGGGAGCGCTGGCTGGCCCGGGCCCGGGCCGGGGGCGCGGCCCTGGCCATCGCCCACCCCCGTCCCCTGACCTTGGATATACTAGAGGCCCGCCTGGCCGGGCTGAAACGGCGCGGCTTCCGCCTGCTGACCGTGGCCCGGCTCATCGAGGAAAGACACGGGAGGAACCCCACATGGCAAGCGTCCTGGTCCCCCTTGCGGAAGGCTGCGAAGAACTCGAGGCCGTGACCATCATCGACCTGCTGCGGCGGGCCGGCATCGAGGTGGTCACCGCCGGCCTGGTGCCCGGCCCGGTGCGTGCCAGCCGCGGCACCACCCTGGTGCCCGACACCACCCTGGACGAGGTGCGCGAGCGCCGCTTCGACATGATCGTCCTGCCCGGGGGCCTGCCCGGCGCCGATCACCTGCAGCGCGACCCGCGCCTGAAGGAGATGCTCAGGGAGGCCGCGGCGGAGGGCCGCTGGGTGGGTGCCATCTGTGCCGCGCCCAAGGTCCTGGCCGCCGCCGGCCTGCTGGAGGGCCGCCGGGCCACCGCCTACCCGGGCGTGCTGGAGGCCCTGGACGTGCCCGGCCTCGAGCCCTCCGGCGCCCCGGTGGAAGAGGACGGCCGCATTCTCACCTCGCGCGGCCCGGGCACGGCCATGGATTTCGCCCTGGCCATCATCGAGCGCCTGGAGGGGCCGGACAAGCGGCACGAGGTGGAGGCGGCCCTGCAGCGCCCCGCGGCCTGAACGGGCGGCCCGGATCACGGAGGGCGGTGCGGGCGGCGGCGGGCCCGAAATCCCGGACACACATCCAGGCGGCCATCCCATGCGCATCATCGAAGTGGTGACCGATCCCGGTCACGTGGACACCCTGCGCGGCATCGCCGAGCAGCAGGACATCCTCGACCACTGGGTCCTGCCGGGGCCCCCCGCCGAGGACGACGGCCCGCCGCCGCGCTGGGCGGTGCGCATGCTGGTGCGCCCGGCCCGCCAGCAGGCGGTGCTGGATGCCGTGCAGCAGGCCATGGGCACCATCGAGGGGGCGCGCATCAACATCATCCCGGTGGAGGCGACGCTGCCGCGGCCGCCCGAGGTGGAGACCGACAGGCGCGCCTCCGCCGCCCGCTCGCGCGAGGAGCTGTATGAGAAGATCGCCGCCGGCGCCCGCTGGAACAGCACCTACCTGCTGCTGGTGATCCTGTCCACGGTGGTGGCGGCCATCGGGCTGGAGGCCGACTCGGTGGCGGTGGTCATCGGCGCCATGGTCATCGCACCCCTGCTGGGGCCCAACATCGCCCTGGCCTTCGCCTCCGCGGTGGGCGACACGGCCCTGGCCGGCGCCGCCCTGCGCACCAACCTGGGCGGCCTGGCCCTGGCCCTGGGGCTGAGCGTGGTCTTCGGCCTCCTGTGGCCGGTGGACCTGTCCAGCCACGAGCTCATGCTGCGCACCCGGGTGGGCCCGGCGGACATCGCCCTGGCCCTGGCCTCGGGTGCCGCGGCGGTGATCTCGCTCACCACCGGACTGTCATCGGCCCTGGTGGGGGTGATGGTGGCGGTGGCCCTGCTGCCGCCCACCGCCACCCTGGGCCTGATGCTGGCCTCCGGCCACCACGGCCAGGCCGCGGGCGCGGCCCTGCTGCTGGCGGTGAACATCGTGTGCGTGAACCTGGCGGCCAAGGTGGTGTTCCTGGTCCAGGGCGTGCGCCCGCGCACCTGGTACGAGCGCCGGAAGGCGCGCCAGTCCACCTGGTTCTACCTGATTTTCTGGCTGGTCCTGTTCGCGTTCCTCGCCCTCGCGGTGTGGGCGTGGCAGCGCCTGGCCACGGCCTGAACCCCCACCGACGAGGAGCGACGACGCATGCCCCTGAAGGAGTTGCTGGACAACAACCGCAAGTGGGTGGAACGCATGGAGGCGGAACACCCCGGGTTCTTCCGCAAGCTGGCCCGCCAGCAGAAGCCCGAGTACCTGTGGATCGGGTGCGCCGACAGCCGCGTGCCCGCCAACGAGATCGTGGGCATGATGCCGGGCGAGTTGTTCGTGCACCGCAACGTGGCCAACCTGGTGCTGCACACCGACTTCAACTGCCTGTCGGTGCTGGAGTTCGCGGTGGAGGTGCTGAAGGTGCGCCACATCATCGTCTGCGGCCACTACGGCTGCGGCGGCGTGACGGCGGCCCTGTCCCCGCACCGCCACGGCCTCATCGACAACTGGCTGCGCCACATCCGCGATGTCTACCGCCAGCATGCCGGCGAGGTGGATGCCCTGGCCGGCGAGCAGGCCCGCATCGACCGCCTGTGCGAACTCAACGTCATGCAGCAGGTGCGCAACGTGGTGCACACCACCATCGTCCAGGCCGCCTGGGACCGCGGCCAGCGCCTGGCCGTGCACGGCTGGATCTACAGCGTCGCCGACGGGCTGCTGCGCGATCTCCAGGTGACGGTCAAGGGCCCCGACCAGGTGGATCCCGTCTACCGCACCGAATAGCCGGCGGTGGAAGGCTTGCGAACCCGGGGCACCGGAACCTTCATTTCCGCCAAGCCGCAAGCAGGAGCATGGCCCCGGCGGCGGCCAGGAGCCCGCCCAGCACCGGGGCCCGGGCCAGGAGCCCGGGCAGGGCGGTGAAACCGGGCCCGGAGGCGACCACCGCCCCGGCCACCAGCAGGCTGCCGCCGGCCACCGCGGCGACGCGCCGGCGCGTGCCGCGGGCCATTTCCTCGCGCAGGGCATCGAGCTGGTCCGGCTGCAGGCGCACGGCGAGGCGCCCGCGCGCGGCCTGTTCCAGCACGTCGTGGAGCAGGTTGGGCAGGCGCGGCAGCTTCTCGAACCACAGCGGGCCCTGCTCCCGCAGGTGGCGCCAGGCCGAGCGCGGCCCCACCTGCTCCGCCATCCAGCGCTGGAGGAAGGGCCGCGCCGTGGCCCACAGGTCGAGCTGCGGGTAGAGCTGGCGCCCCAGGCCCTCGATGTTGAGCAGGGTCTTCTGCAGCAGGACGAGCTGTGGCTGCACCTCCATGTTGAAGCGGCGCGCGGTCTGGAACAGGCGCAGCAGGAAGCGGCCGAAGGAGATCTCCCCCAGCGGCTTGTCGAAGATGGGTTCGCACACGGTGCGGATGGCGGCCTCGAACTCGTCCACCCGGGTGCCGGGATCCACCCAGCCCGAGTCCACGTGGAGCTGGGCCACGCGGCGGTAGTCGCGGTCGAAGAAGGCGAGGAAGTTCTCCGCCAGGTAGCGCTGGTCGTCGGGGTTGAGGGTGCCCATGATGCCGAAGTCCACCGCGATGTAGCGGCCGTCGTCGGCGACGAAGATGTTGCCCGGGTGCATGTCGGCGTGGAAGAAGCTGTCGCGGAACACCTGGGAGAAGAAGATCTCCACGCCGCGCTCGGCCAGCCGGCCCAGGTCGATGCCCGCGCGCTTGAGCGCATCGATGTCGCTGATGGGGATGCCGCGGATGCGTTCCATCACCAGCACGTCGCGGCGGGTGAGATCCCAGTGCACCTCGGGCACGTACAGCAGGGGCGAGCCCTCGAAGTTGCGGCGGAGCTGGCTGGCGTTGGCGGCCTCGCGCATGAGGTCCAGCTCGTCGAGCAGGGTCTTTTCCATCTCCGCCACCACCGCCACCGGCCGCAGGCGGCGGGCGTCGGGCCAGTGGCGTTCCAGGCGCCGGGCCAGGCTGTAGAGCAGGGCCAGGTCGCGGCGGATCACGGGCAGGATGCCCGGGCGCAGCACCTTGACCACCACCTCGCGGCCGTCCCGGAGCCGGGCCGCGTGCACCTGGGCGATGGAGGCAGAGGCCAGCGGCTCCGGATCGAACTCGGCGAAGGTCTCGGCCACCGGCCGGCCGTGGGCCGCCTCCACGATGCGCACCGCCTGCGCGCCGGGAAAGGGCGGCACCCGGTCCTGCAGCCGGGCCAGCTCCTCGCCGATGTCGTCGGGCAGCAGGTCGCGCCGGGTGGACAGGATCTGGCCGAACTTGACGAAGATGGGGCCCAGGTCCTCCAGCGCGCGGCGGAGGCGCACCGCGCGCGGCGGCCGCCGGCGCGGCACCCAGTTCCAGGGCAGGGCCAGGCGCAGCCAGCGCACCGGGCGGAACAGGTGGGTGCGCAGGAGGAGGTCGTCCAGCCCGTGGCGCAGCAGCACGCGGGTGATGACGAGCAGGCGCAGGAGCTGGGCGGGGCGGCGCATGGGGCGGATTCTAGCAGGATGCCTGTCCCGGATCGCCCGCGCCACCCGGCTCAGGTGGTCAGGCGGCGGTAGATGTCGGAGACCTTGAGCGGGAGCTGGCGCACGTTGTCGATGACGGTGAAGGCCGCGGGGCCGTACATGTGCGGCAGGTAGTCGCGGGCCTCGCGATCGATGGTGATGCAGTAGGGATGGATCCCGGCGCGCCGTGCCTCCACCAGCGCGCGGCGGGTGTCCTCGATGCCGTACTCTCCGCGGTAGTAGCGGTCGTAGTCGTCGGGCTTGCCGTCGGAGATGGCGACCAGGATGCGGGTGCGGGCCTCCACCTCGCCCAGCACCCGGGTGAGGTGGCGGATGGCGAAGCCCATGCGGGTGTAGTCCTGGGGCGTGATGCCGCTGATGCGCGCGCGCACCTCGTCGGAGTAGGGCTCGTCGAAGGTCTTGATGCGGAAGATCTCGCATTTCTTGCGCGCCATGCCCGAGAAGCCATAGATGGCGTAACGGTCACCCAGGGTCTCCAGGGTCTCGGCCAGCAGCAGCAGGGACTCGCGCTCCGCGTCGTTGATCCAGCCCTGGGTGGAACCGCTCATGTCCACCATGAAGCACACTGCGATGTTGCGTTCCGACCGGTGCACGCGGGTGAACAGGCGGTCCGACATCTCGCGCCCGTCGCGGGCGTCGGCCAGGGCCTCCACCAGCGCATCGATGTCCACCTCGTCGCCGTGCACCTGGCGCCGCAGCACCCGGTCCTCGTCGCGCATGGCCTCGAAGGTCTTGCGCAGGTGCTTGATGAAGCCGCTGTAGCGGGCCAGCGTCCGCTCGGCAAAGTCGTCGTGGACCGGGGGGACGTCCTTCTCGCGCACCGCGCACCAGTTCTTGCGGTAGTGCTGGCGCCGGTGGTCCCACTCGTCGTACAGGAACGCGCCCTCCTCGTGGTAGGTGCCCTTCCACACGTCGTCCGGGTCGGGTTCCTGGTCCTGGAGCAGGGACGGGTCGTACTCCCCGTCGCCCGCCGGCACCAGGTAGTCGTCGGGGATCTCGCCCAGGTCCTGCACGATGGAGGTGGTGAGGCGGTGGACCACCTCGGGCACCGGCACCGGCTCGGCGTCCAGGGTGAGGGTGATGCGCTCGCCGTCGGGCTGGCCGGGGTCGGGCTCGCGCCGGGTCCCGAAGCGCAGGTCCGCGGGCGCGCGGTCGTCGCCGCGGGTGAGTTCCTCGGCCACGTCGCGCAGCACGGTGCGCAGCTGCGCCCGCTCCCGTTCCACGCGCGCCTGCATGCACGCCTCCACTGCCGCCACGTCCAGGGTGCCGTCGAGAAAGCCCGGCGGGGGCGGGGCCAGGGGCCGGGCCGCCAGCTCCAGCACCCGTTCCACGCCGGTGCCGGGGCGTCCCAGCTCGGCGGCCAGGGCCTGCCAGTCCGCCGGCAGCGGCGGCTCGCCCAGGGCCCGGCGCAGGCGCTCCATGTCGCGGGCCAGCCCCGGCAGCTCGCGGCGGATGCAACCGGCCAGGCGCAGGGATTCCAGCACGTGGAAGCGGGCGAGAAAGGCCGCCGGCTCGCCGCTGGCGGCGGCGGCCTGCGACAGCGGGTGGCGGAAGGTGCCGAAACGGGTCTGGGCCCAGAGCCGGGCCACCAGCGCCTTGTACAGCAGGAAGTTGTCCTCGCGCCGCGGCAGCCGGGCCAGCAGCGGCGGCAGAAAGATGGTCTCGGTGTCGGTCCAGGGCGACTCGCCCTCGGCCAGCTCCAGGGGCCGTCCCGCCAGGCCGTGGGCGAAGTGGGTGAGCACCCCCAGGCTGTCGGCCAGCACCACCCCGGCGGTGCGGGCGTGGACCAGGTGGACGAAGGCCTCCACGTCCTCGATCACCGCCAGTGCGGCGTGCAGGCCCTTCTGGTCGTAGGTGTCCATGGCGTGCAGGGCCCAGGCCTCGACCACCTCGCGATCGAGCCGGTCCAGGGCCGCGATGGCGCGGGTGATGAAGCGGTAGGCGAGCTGGACGTTGGTGGCCGCCACCCGCTCCACCCAGTCCAGGATGTAGCGTTGCTGCTCCGGCGGCAGGCCGCCGATGATCGCCGCCGGCTCCTCGGTGCGCAGGAACGTGAACTCCACGTCCAGGCAGCGGTCCAGGCGCGCGGTGATCTCGGCCGGCGTCAGCGCAGCGGCGGGCATGGGTTCAGAACAGCGAGGACGAGAGCTCGTTGACCGCCGCCAGCATCTCGGGATCGTCGGTGAGGGCCTCGGCGATGGCGGCGCGGCAGGCGGCCACCGGCGCCACGCCGCTGGTGATGAGGCGGGCGGCGTGCACCAGCAGGCGGGTGGAGGCCCCTTCCTCCAGGCCCGAGCCCTTGAGGTTGCGGGTCATGCCGGCGAACTTCACCAGGCGGGCGGCCAGCTCCGGGTCGATGCCGGTCTCGCGCTGGACGATGCGCGCCTCCAGCTCCGGCTCCGGGTAGTCGAACTCCAGCGCCACGAAACGCTGGCGGGTGCTCTGTTTCAGATCCTTGAGCACGCTCTGGTAGCCGGGGTTGTAGGAGATGGCCAGGCAGAAGTCGGGCCCGGCCTCCACCATCTCGCCCAGTTTCTCGATGGGCAGCACGCGGCGGTCGTCGGCCAGGGGGTGGATGACCACGGTGGTGTCCTTGCGGGCCTCCACCACCTCGTCCAGGTAACAGATGGCCCCGGCGCGCACCGCGCGGGTGAGCGGCCCGTCCACCCATACCGTCTCGCCGCCCCGCACCAGGAACCGGCCCACCAGGTCGGAGGCGGTGAGGTCGTCGTGGCAGGAGACGGTGATGAGCGGCTTGCCCAGGCGCCAGGCCATGTGCTCCATGAAGCGGGTCTTGCCGCAGCCGGTGGGGCCCTTGAGCAGCACCGGCAGCCTCTGGGCGTAGGCCGCCTCGAAGATGGCGATCTCGTCTCCCACCGGCTGGTAGTAGGGTTCCTCGCGGATGAAGTACTCCTCGGGCTTCAGGACCTGGGCGTTCATGGCGGCTCCGACAATATCCGACTGCAGAACCCGGTATTATGCCTCGAAGGGCCCCGGCCCGGCCACCGGGGCCGCGGGACGGTGGTCCGGCGATGCGGGCATGTTCCGCGCACAAAAAAGGCGGCCCCGGTCGGGGCCGCCCGGTTTCGGGGTCCGTGACCCCGGTGCCTCAGTAGCGGGGCCGCGAGGGCCGGTCGCTGCGGGGCTTGGCCTGGTTGACCCGCATGGGCCGGCCCTTGTAGTTGGACTCGTTGAGGGCCTTGATGGCGGCATCGGCCTCGGAGTTGTTGGGCATCTCGACGAAGCCGAAGCCCTTGGACTGCCCGGTGTACTTGTCGGTGATGACGTCGACGCTGGCGACCTCGCCGAACTCGGCGAAGGTGGTGCGCAGATCGTCGCTGGTGACGCTATAGGGCAGGTTGCCTACGTACAGTTTCATAATCGTGACTCGCTTGACAAAGACGGGTTGCTCGGATGCGTCACCGGATGACCAACCCGGACAAATCAGGCGGCGACGACG
>JALUTW010000206.1 GCA_027021685.1 Chromatiales bacterium
TCGAGGGCACCTCCAGCGTGGACGAGTCCATGCTCACCGGCGAGCCCATGCCGGTGGAAAAGGGGCCGGGGGACTGGGTCACCGGCGGCACCCTCAACCGGAAGGGCAGCTTCCTGTTCCGAGCGCGGCGCATCGGCGCCGACACCGCGCTGGCCCGCATCATCGCCCTGGTGCGCCAGGCGCAGAACGCCAAGCCGGCCATCGGCCGGCTGGCCGACAGGGTGGCGGCGGTGTTCGTGCCCGCGGTGCTCATCGTCGCCGTGCTCACCTTTCTCGCCTGGTACAACTTCGGGCCCGAGCCACGCGCCAGCTACGTCCTGCTCACCACCATGACCGTGCTCATCATCGCCTGTCCCTGCGCCCTGGGGCTGGCCACACCCATCTCCATCATGGTGGGCGTGGGCAAGGCCGCCCAGTACGGCGTGCTCATCCGCAACGGCGAGGCCCTGCAGCAGGCGCGACGGCTCACCACGGTGGTGCTGGACAAGACCGGCACCGTGACCGAGGGCCGTCCCGCGGTCACGGCGGTGGTGCCGGCGGCCGGCCACGACGAGGCTCGCGTGCTGGCCCTGGCCGCGGCCCTGGAGCAGGGCTCCGAGCATCCCCTGGCCGAGGCCGTGACGGCGGCGGCCCGCGAGCGCGGGCTGGCCATTCCTGCCGCGGTGGAGTTCACCGCCGTGGCCGGCCACGGCGTCCGGGGCCGGGTGGACGGGTACACCGTGCTGGTGGGCAGCGGTCGCTTCATGAACCGGGAGGGAGTGGACACCACGCCGCTGGCCGAGTCTGCGGCGCGCCTGGCGGAGCAGGCCGCCACTCCGGTGTACGTGGCCGTGGACGGGGCCCTGGCCGGCGTGCTGGGCGTGGCCGATCCCGTCAAGCCCGATGCGGCGGCGGCCATCGCCCGGCTGCACCGCCTGCGGCTCAAGGTGGTCATGCTCACCGGCGACCAGCGCGCCACCGCCGCCGCGGTGGCCCGCCAGGTGGGCATCGACCTGGTGATCCCCGAGGTGCTGCCGGAGCAGAAGGCCGAGGAGGTGGCCCGGCTCCAGGCCCGGGGCGAGGTGGTGGCCATGGTGGGCGACGGCATCAACGACGCCCCGGCGCTGGCGCGGGCCGACGTGGGCTATGCCATCGGCTCGGGCACCGACGTGGCCATGGAGAGCGCCGACGTCACCCTCATGCGCGGTTCCCTGCACGGCGTGGCCGACGCCATCCACATCTCCCGCGCCACGGTGCGCAACATCAAGCAGAACCTGCTGGGCGCATTCTTCTACAACACCCTGGGCATCCCGGTGGCGGCCGGGGTGCTGTACCCCTTGCTGGGCGACGCCGGCCTGCTCAATCCCATGATCGCCGGTGCGGCCATGGCCCTGTCCTCGGTCACCGTGGTGAGCAACGCCAACCGCCTGCGCCTGCTGCGCCTGGAGGAGCGCGCATGACCGGCGCCGACCTGTGGGTGAACCTGGGCGGACTGGCCGCCATCGGCTTCATCGTGTGGTGGTTCCGGCTCTGGCCGGGGGGACGCTGAGGCCGGGCGCCGGGGATCCCCATGCATCCGTTCACCCTTCGCCGCCACCGGAGGACCGCGCCGTGACCTGGTGGGGCAAGGCCGTGGGCGGGGCCCTGGGCTACATGCTGGGCGGGCCCCTGGGGGCCATCCTGGGGGCCGCCATCGGCCACCAGTTCGACCGCGGCCTGGAGCGCACCCTGCTGGACACCGCCTGGGCGCCCGGCGACCGGGAACGGGTTCAGAGTGCTTTCTTCACCGCGCTGTTCTCCGTCATGGGCCACATGGCCAAGGCGGACGGCCGCGTGAGCGAGCACGAGATCGAGATGGCGCGCGCGGTCATGCGCCAGATGAACCTCACCGGCGAGCAGCAGCGCGTGGCCATCGATCTGTTCCGCGACGGCAAGCGCCCCGATTTTCCCCTGGACCAGGTGCTGGAACAGTTCCGCCGCGAATGCCGCGGCCGGCGCACCCTGATCCAGATGTTCATCGAGATCCTGCTCCATGCGGCCTATGCCGACGGCCGCGTGCACCCGGCCGAGCGGGCGCTGCTGGAGCACATCGCCGATCGCCTGCGCTACCCCCGTGCCCTGCTGGCCCAGCTCGAGGCCATGGTGGCCGCCCAGCGCCGCTTCCACGAGGAGGCCGCGCAGCCGGCACCGGAGCGCGGGCCCACCCTGGACGACGCCTACGCCGCGCTGGGCGTGTCCCCCGATGCCAGCGATGCCGAGGTCAAGCGCGCCTACCGCCGGCTCATGAGCCAGCACCATCCGGACCGGCTGGTGGCCCGCGGCCTGCCGGAGGAGATGATCAAGATGGCCAACGAAAAGACCGCCGAGATCAAGGCCGCCTACGAGCGCATCCGCAAGGCCCGCGGGTTCAAGTAGGCGCGGCCCCGTTCAGAGGACGGATGACAAGAGACGGAGGTCAGAACGGGTGCAGGAGCGGCCCCATTCAGAGGACAGATGGCAGAAGACAGAGGTCAGAACAGGTGCAGGAGCGGCCCCCATTCAGAGGACAGATGGCAGAGGACAGAGGTCAGAACAGGTGTAGGAGCGGCCCCCATTCAGAGG
>JALUTW010000207.1 GCA_027021685.1 Chromatiales bacterium
ACAGGAAAAAGATCCCGGCCGTGCACCGGGCAGCGGCCGGGAACAGGCGCATCCGCGCGGTGCCCGCACCGTCACCGGGCATGGCGTTGCAGGTAGTCCAGCAGCCGCTGCCGTTCCCCGTCGCTCAGCGGCGCCAGGCCCCGCTCGGCCATGCGCCGCTCCATGAGGGCCAGCAGGTGCGGCCATTCCTCGGCCCGGTGGCGGGCCGGGTGGGGCAGGGCGTGGCAGCTCCCGCAGCGTGCCTCGAAGGCGGCGGCGGTGGGGGTGCCGGCCTCGGGCACGGGCTGGGGGCCGGCGCAGGCGGCCAGCCCCGAGAGCAGGATTGTCAACAGGCAGAGCAGAGATTTCATGCGGCGTCCTCCGTTGAATCTGTCTCGGGATTCGGCGTGCGTGGCCATGGGGCATTTCGAGGCGGGTTCATGTCAGAACCCGAGCCGCGACGGCGTCCGGGGGCCGCGGTAGCGCACGCTGCGGGCGGTGGGCAGTTCCCAGAACCAGGTGAGCATGACCCGGTAGTCGGTCTCCAGCTGCGGCCCGTGGAGGTTGCGGTACAGCGGCAGGCCGAGCTGCAGGTCGATGACGTGCAGCGGCGCCGGCTGCCATTGCAGGCCCAGGGTGGCGAACACCCGGGTGCCGCCGTAATGGTCCGGGTCCCACAACGGCGTGGTGAACGGCGAGGTGGGATCCCCGGGCACGGCGCGGCCCGAGGCACCGCTGGCCGACTCGTCCATGAGACCCGAGATCCGGTCCTGCCAGTGGCCGTTGATCTGGAACTGGGCCAGCCAGTGGGGCGAGAACTGGTACATGGCATACAGGTCCAGCCGGGCCTCGTCACCCAGCCGCCAGTCGCGCCTGTTGTCGTACAGGCGCGCGGTGTACATGGCGTTGGCGCCCCACCACCACGGCGAGCGGGAGCCCTGGTACAGGATCCCCACGGTGGGATCGACGGTCCCCGATCCCAGCTGCATGCCATAGGGCAGCAGTTCGCTGCGGCGGGCGGCCACCGGGTGTGTGGTGTTGCGTTCGTCGATGGAGCCCGTGGGCAGGCTGAGGCCGAAGAACAGCGAGGCCTGGGAGGTGGGGATGAGCGGGTCGTCGGCGAACAGGCGGTACTTGGCCATGAGCATGGTGTCGCCCGGTCCCGATGAGCGCATGGTGAAGCCGGGCTGCCCGGTCAGGGACGCCATCATGGCATTGAAGCGCATGGGCATGCGGTTGTCCTTGTACATGAACATCACGCCGGCGAAGAACGTGTCACTGAAGGAGTAGCCCACGGCCACGTTCAGCATGCGCATGTCCATTTCGATGGGCACTGCCATGTAATAGCCCATGGCCGGCATGCCCAGCAGGCTGGCGGGATCCACGCTGGTGGTGCCATCGCGCATCCCTTCCATGTGCATGAGCATGGGGCTGACCTTGATCCGGTACTCGAAGGTCTCGGGGATGCCGCCGCCCGGAATGTTCATGGGCATGTTGCCGCCGCACTTGCCGCAGCACAGGCCCACGTAGGCCTGTGCCGGCGCGGCGGCCAGCAGGATGGCGGACAGGAACAGTGGGCGGATACTGCGCATGGCCTGTGCTCCTTCTGGATCGAGTGACGGAGACAGGCTATCGCCACGGGCCACGGCGCGGAATGTGACACGTTGTCGCGCGACAATTTGTCGCAGCCGGTCTTCCCGCCCGCCGTGCTAGAATCGAATGGCGCCTTCGTCCGGGATCCCGATGCCATGCCGGTGACACCAGCGCCCGCCGCCACCGATACGGCCAACCTCCGCCGCCTGTTCCAGCTGCGCGCCATCGCCGTGGCCGCCCAGGCGCTGACGGTGGCGGCCGTGGTGTGGGGACTGGACATGGCCATTCCATGGCGGTCGGCGCTGGCGGTGGTGGGCGGTCTGGCCCTGTTCAACGTCTGGACCTGGACCCTGCTGCGCCGGGGCCGGCCGGTGAGCGACACCCTGCTGCTGGGCCAGCTCCTGGCCGACGTGGCGGCGCTCACCGCCCTGTTCTATTTCACCGGCGGGGCCACCAACCCGTTCACGGCCTTCTATCTCCTGCCCCTGGCCATCGCCGCCACGCTGCTGCCGCCGCGCCACACCTGGCTGCTCACCGCCATCACGGTGGGCTGCTATACGGTGCTGGTGCGCTACCACGTGCCCCTGCCCCATGTGCAGGGCCACGACTCGTTCAGTCTCCACGTCACCGCCATGTGGGTGGGGTTCATCATCAGCGCGGTGCTGCTGGCCTCTTTCGTCGTGGGCATGGCCACCGCCCTGCGCCGGCGCGAGCGGGAGCTGGCGGCGGCACGGGAGCAGGCCCTGCGCGACGACCAGCTGGTGGCCCTGGGTGCGCAGGCTGCCACCGCCGCCCACGAGCTGGGCACCCCGCTGGCCACCATCGGCCTGTTGCTGGAGGAGCTGGAGGACGGGGACGGGGCCGATCCCGCCGCCCTCGAAGTGATGCGCCAGCAGGTGCGGCGCTGCAAGGAGGCGCTGTCGCGGCTGTCACGCGATGCCGGCAACGTACCCGCCAGCACCGGCGCGCCGGTGGCGGCGGGTGATTTCGTACACCGCTGGCTCG
>JALUTW010000208.1 GCA_027021685.1 Chromatiales bacterium
GGCCCACCATGTCCGGATTGGCGAAGTTGCAGATGATGACGTCGTAGCGGCCGCTGCCCACGGCCTCCACCAGCCGGTCGGTGACCTCGCCGGCGCTCATCTCCGGCTTCTGATCATAGGTCTTGATGTCCTTGGGCGAGGGCACCAGGATGCGGTCCTCGCCCTCGAACGGTTCCTCGCGGCCGCCGTTGAAGAAAAAGGTGACGTGGGCGTACTTCTCGGTCTCGGCGATGCGCAGCTGGCGCAGGCCGAGGCTGGCGATGTACTCGCCGAACACGTTGTGCAGCCGCTCCGGCGGATAGGCCACCGGGATGTCGAACTCCTTGTTGTACTCGGTGAGGCTGACGAAGCGGCCCAGCTTCGGCCAGACCTTGCGCTCGAAGCCGTCGAAGTCGGGCTCGATGAAGGCGCGGGTGATCTGGCGCGCGCGGTCGGAGCGGTAGTTCATGAAGATGACCACGTCGCCGTCCTCCACCTTCACCGGGGCCTCGCCCTCGGGCACGATGGCGGTGGGCTTGACGAACTCGTCGGTCTCGCCGCGGTTGTAGGCCATGCCCAGGGCGGTAAGGGGATCGGGGGCGGTGAACTCGCCCCGGCCCTGGGTGATGAGATCGTAGGCGGCCTGGATCCGGGGCCAGCGGTGATCGCGGTCCATGGCGTAGAAGCGCCCCACGATGGAGGCGATGCGGCCGCGGCCCAGCGCCTCGAACCTGGCCATCATCTTCTTCAGCGAGCGGTCGGCGCTCTTGGGCGCGGTGTCGCGGCCGTCGAGGAAGGCGTGCACGTAGACCCTCGGCGCACCGCGCTTCACCGCCAGCTCGGCCATGGCGTGGATCTGGTCCTCGTGGGAATGCACGCCGCCGTCGGACAGCAGGCCCAGGATGTGGACCGCCTTGCCGTTGGCGATGGCCAGGTCCACGGCATCGGTGAGGGTCTGGTTGGTGAAGAAGGAGCCGGTGCGGATGGACCGGTCCACCCGGGTGTATTCCTGGTACACCACCCGGCCGGCGCCCAGATTGAGATGCCCCACCTCGGAGTTGCCCATCTGGTCGCCGGGCAGGCCCACCGCGGCGCCGGAGCCCGTGATGAGCGTGTGGGGGCACCCGGCCCACAGCCGGTCCCAGTGGGGCTTGCGGGCGGCGGCGATGGCGTTGCCCTCCGTGCGCTCGGAGTAGCCCCAGCCGTCCAGCACGATGAGAAGAATGGGTCTGTATTTCAAAGGCATGTCCCTGGTCGACGGTGCACGCCGCGTACCGCTCCTTTTCAGTCAGAATTCAATCGGTTACAGGAGGCCCCGGGCGGGGCCGCGCCCATAGACCTGTTCTAAAACGGCCGCCGGGAAGTATATCACCCGGGCCGGCCCCCCACCTGAAGGATGCGCGTCGGCCAAAATACGGGCATTATCAGGGTCTTTGGCCCTTCCCGGATGGAAGATTATTGTATAATGTTTTAATTATAAAAGGCACTTGTCGGCGCCCATGCAGTGCTTGCCGCCGGATCCGCCGGCCCCGCGCCGGCCGCAGCTGGAGCGGAAAACGATGAACCAAGTCGAGACCAGCCCCGTCCATCTCATCACCCGGGATGAGGATATCGACCGCGCCTCGCGCTCCCTCAAGGCCATGTCCCATCCGTTGCGCCTCAAGATCCTCTGCACCCTGGGGGACCGCGAGGTGAGCGTGCAGGACATCGTCGAGTCCGTGGGCACTTCGCAGAGCAACATTTCCCAGCACCTGGCCATTCTGCGCGACAAGGGTATCCTGTCCTCGCGCAAGGATGCCAACCGGGTCTACTACCGGGTGGGAGATGCCAGGACCCTGCGCCTCATCCACATGATGCGCGAGGTCTTCTGCTCCGGATCCTGAGGCGGCGGGACAAACCCCCGGCCGGTCCGCTCCCGGGCGAGGCGCCGCACTGCGTCCCGCTTTGTTCGTCCCTGTCACCAGATCGCACCCGATTCACTCATGGAACCCTACATCGATTTTGCCAGCCGCCATCCCTATCTCACCATGGCCCTGCTGGTCGTCGTGGCCATGCTGGCCTACAGCTACCTCGCCCCCCTGTTCCGGCCCTGGAAGACGGTGACCCCGCTGGAGGCCACCCGGCTCATCAACCGCGAGGACGCGGTGCTGCTGGACGTGCGCGAGGACAACGAGTACCGCGGCGGCCACATCGTCAACTCGGTGCACATCCCGCTCGGCGTGCTGGACAAGCGCCTGGACGAGCTTGAAAAGTACAAGGACCGCCCCATCATCGTGGCGTGCCGCACCGGCAACCGCTCCGCCGCCGCCTGCACCCGCCTGAGCAAGGCCGGGTTCGGACAGGTCTACAACCTGGGCGGTGGCGTGCTGGCGTGGGAAAACGCCAATCTGCCGCTGCGCCGGACCTGATTCCCTCACCTGCCCACAAGGAGCCGTTGATGACGGAAGTGGTGATGTACAGCACCAGCTGGTGCCCCTACTGTACCCGCGCCCGCCTGCTGCTGAAGGAAAAGGGCGTGCCCTTCACCGAGATCGACATCGAGCGCGAACCCGAACGCCGGGCGGAAATGATCGAGCGGGCCGGCGGGCGCACCTCGGTGCCGCAGATCTTCGCCGGGGACCGGCACCTGGGCGGCTGCGACGACATCCACGCCCTCGAGGCCCAGGGCCGGCTCGACGCCCTGCTGGGGCTGTCCTCGACGGAGGAGTGAGGCGTGGCCGCGCTGCACGTCGTCTGCCCCCACTGCAATGGCGTCAACCGGGTGCCGGAGGACCGGCTGGCGGCCGGACCCCGGTGCGGCAAGTGCAAGCGGCCCCTGTTCGACGGCCATCCTGTCAACCTCACCGCGGCCAGCTTCGAACGCCATGTCGCGCGCAGCGATCTGCCGGTGCTGGTGGACTTCTGGGCCCCGTGGTGCGGGCCGTGCAAGATGATGGCCCCGGTGTTCCAGCAGGCCGCGGCGGAGCTGGAACCGCGGCTGCGCCTGGCCAAGGTCAACACCGAGGAAGAACCCCGGCTCGCTGCGCGCTACGGCATCCGCAGCATCCCCACCCTGGTGCTGTTCCGCGGCGGGCGGGAAGTGGCGCGCCAGGCCGGCGCCATGGACCTGGCCAGCCTGGTGGCCTGGGCCCGGCAGCACGCCTGACGGGGCCGGGATGCCTCTGGTAACATAGCGCACCCACCGATACACCTGCCACGGGACACGACACATGAGTGAACAGGCCGGCGGCGCCGGCGAGACCGCGCCACAGCAGCAGTTCCAGATCCAGCGCATCTACGTCAAGGACCTCTCTTTCGAGTCGCCCAATGCGCCGGGCATGTTCACCCAGGCCCTGCAGCCCCAGATCGACTTCGAGCTCAACACCGAGGCCCAGGGGCTGGGCGACGATCTGTACGAGGTGGTCCTCACCATCACCGTGCAGGCCACCCACGAGAAGCGCACCGCCTTCCTGGTGGAGATCAAGCAGGCCGGCATCTTCCACATCACCGGCTTCAGCGAGGCCGAGCTGGGTCACATGATGGGGGCCTTCTGCCCCAACATCCTGTTTCCCTATGCCCGCGAGGCCGTCTCCAGCACCGTGGTCCGCGGCGGCTTCCCGCCACTGATGCTGGCCCCGGTCAACTTCGACGCCCTCTACCAGCAGCACCTGCAACAGCAGCAGGCCTCCTGAGCCGGCGGGCATGGCCATCGGCGACCTGCACAGGTTTCCGATCACCGTGCTGGGCGCCGGCGCCTGGGGCACGGCCCTGGCCGTCCACCTCGCCCGCAACGGCAACCCGGTGACCCTGTGGGCCCACCGGGCCGAACACGCCCGGCAGATGGCCCGCGAGCGGGAAAACCGCCGTTATCTCCCCGGCATCCCCCTGCCGGACAACCTGCAGCCGGCCGCCGGGCTGGCACAGGCGGTGGCCGGGGAGCGCCTGCTCCTGGTCGTGGTGCCCAGCCATGCCTTCCGCGAGACGCTGCGCGCCGTGCAACCGCTTCTGGAAGACCACCACTGCCTGGCCTGGGGCACGAAGGGCATGGAGTACGGCAGCCACAAGCTGCTGCACCAGGTCGTGGCCGAGGAGCTGGGCGACGGCGTTCCCGCCGCCTGCATCTCCGGGCCCACCTTCGCCGCCGAGGTGGCACGCGGACTGCCCAGCGCGCTGACCGTGGCCTCGCGCAACGTGGAGTTCGCCCGGCGGGTGGCGCTGCTGCTGCACGGCCCCACCTTCCGCGCCTACATCAGCGAAGACATCATCGGCGTGGAGCTGGGCGGGGCGCTGAAGAACGTGCTGGCCATCGCCGCCGGCATCGCCGACGGCCTGGGCCTCGGCGCCAACACCCGCGCCGCCCTCATCACCCGCGGCCTGGCCGAGCTCATGCGCCTGGGCGTGGTCATGGGCGGGCAGCGCGAGACCTTCATGGGCCTGGCCGGCCTCGGTGACCTGGTGCTTACCTGCACCGACGACCAGTCCCGCAACCGCCGCTTCGGCAAGGCCCTGGGCCGGGGTGACTCCCGCGACCAGGCCGTGGCCGACATCGGCCAGGTGGTGGAGGGCATCCACTCCGCCGCCGAGGCCCGCGCCCTGTCGCAGATGCACCAGGTGGAGATGCCCATCGCCGAGCAGGTCTACCGCGTGCTCTACGAGGGCGCCGACCCCCACGCCGCCGTGCGCCACCTGCTGGACCGCGACATCAAGCCCGAGATCTGAAACCTGCTGCGCGCTGCCGGTCCTGTTTGGCGGAAGCTCCTTCAGCGGGGCCGGCACCACGAGGAAGGACACGCCTCGCCCGCCGGGATGCCTTCCATGGCCTGCAACTGCGCATGGACACGGCAGTGGAGCCGGACCATTGCCGCCCTGAACACGCGGGGATCCCGGGGCCAGAGACGGTCCCGCATGTCGGGATGGCCTGCCGCGAGGCGATAGGCGGCCACGCCCGACCAATAGCGTGCCCGCCGCAGATGCCTCTCGTCGCCTTCCGCGCTCCGGGCATAATGGCGCGCCAGTTCCATCTGGGCATGCAGGATCCCATGCCGTGCCGCATCTTCCATGGTCTCCACGGCCTGTTCAGTGGCCCCCTGGTGGCGCAACATCCATTGTGCCGCCGTCCAAGTGAATTCCGGGTCGGAACGCGCGAGCAGCATGTTGAGCGCCGGATGAGACTCCGGATCGGTGTACGTATTGCGTTTCCCGTGCCTTGTGCGGCTCAGCCACCATCGGCTCCACCAGCGCGCCTCTTCTTCAGCGCCTGGCGAACCCGCTTCGCTCACCCCCTGGAAATATGCGAAACGGTGGCGGCCGCTGGCACCATTGCAAATGCGCCATACTTCGTGAGCCAGTTTGCTCCGGTACACCGGGACATCGTCCAACACCAGGCAGCGGGCTTCCTCGCGGCTCACTTCGCCATCCGTTCCGGTGAGCCGCCCGCGCCAGTGGTCTGTGAACGGACTCTCCGTGACCGGCCACATCCCGTGCTTCACCAGGAAAGACAGGAATGTCACAGCCCGGCTCTCCCGCACCATGGCCGCCCGCATCATCCAGCGCAGGCCCGCCGCCCGGTCCCGCCCGGGCGCACCGTCCCAGCCCTCGTACAGCGCCCGCCCCCAGACGTACATGGCCAGGGGTTCGCCGGCCTCCAGGGCACGGCGTATCCAGCCCAGGCCCTCGGCCCGACGCGGATGATGGGTACCGGGCCGGGTGTAGTACGCATCTCCGGGGGGATAATCAATGTCCCGCGGAGCGATCACGCCGGCCGCCTCCAGCGCACGGGCCAGCCGGGCCCAGGGGCGGTCCTTGGAATGCCGCACGAGATGGTTGCCCCACTGGGCCTGCGCCGGCGGATATCCCGCCTCGGCCGCCTGATGCAGAAACCGCAGCGACAACATGGCGGATTTGCTGCCGTAAGGCAGTCCCCAGTACCCTTGATTGGCACAGTTTGCCATCGCCAGGACCAGTTCCGGGCGGACATAACCGTGCGGACCGGCATGCGTTCTGAGGTAGCTGCATGTCTCGCGGTCGAGGTGCCTGCCCTTCTCCGCGTCCCATCCGGCCATGAACCGGTATTCCGTGTACACGGCCGATTCCCGGTCCAGCTCCATGGCCCGCCGGATCAGGGACTGGATCCGTTCCGCGTCGAACGCAATGCTCCCCGCCGGTGGCGGGGCATGGAAATCGTCGGGCAGCCAGAGGACGAACTCGCCGTCACGCCCCATCACGTACCGCTCGTCACGCGGCATGAGCGTCAAGGACATGGCCGCCCGCAGCAGGGCATCAGGGTCGTTCCGGCGAGCCAGTTGCAGATACCAGTACGCGGCATCGGGCGCGGCAGGACGCGGAAACAGGGGCGACTGGACATGGAGGGCCGCCAGCCATCGCTGCGCCGCCACATCGCCGTTGCGCGCGGCCTGCCTGATCAGGGCCAGTGCGGGTGCGGGCTCGCCACGCTCGAACAGCGCCTTGCCGCGTTCGAACGTGGTTTCCGGCCATGCTGCCGGAACGAAAGCACACCACAGCACCAGCACGCCGGCAATGATTTCACAAACCTTCATACCCGCGACCCCCGTCCGCCCTGCCATTCATCCACCGGATCGCGGGCCCCATGGTAGCGCAACGCCATGCCGTGACGGCACAGCGTGGTCCACAACTTTGGCGGGATCCCTGTCAGGTGGCCCGCCCCGGCCCGAAGCCCAACTGGCGCCAGGCCTCGTACACCACCACCGCCACGGCGTTGGACAGGTTCAGGCTGCGGTTGCCGGGACGCATGGGAATGAAGATGCGCTGTGCCGGGGGCAGGGCATCCAGCACCGCCTGCGGCAGGCCGCGGGTCTCGGGACCGAACAACAGCGCATCGTTCTCCCCGTAGTGCACCGTGTCATAGCGGGTGGCGCCCCGCGTGGACACGGCCAGCATCCGCGCCGGCGCCACTGCCGCAACGAAGGCGTCGAGCCCCGGATGGCACTGCACGCGGGCGAACTCCCGGTAGTCCAGCCCCGCCCGCCGCAGGCGGGCGTCGTCCAGCTCGAAGCCCAACGGCTCGATCAGGTGCAGCGCCATGCCGGTGTTGGCGCACAGGCGCATGACGTTGCCGGTGTTGGGCGGGATCTCGGGCTGGTACAGCACCACGTGGAGCATGGCCGCAAGTAAAACGCGGCGGGCGGCCCGGGGCAAGGGCCGGGCCTTGCCGCCAGGTGACCGGCCCCGTATGCTTGCCGGTCATGCAAGCGGACGATGCCGACAAGCTGCGCCTGGACTTCTGCGGCCTGCCCTTCAACACCCCCCTGGTGCTGCTGTCGGGCTGCGTGGGCTTCGGCGAGGAGTACACCCGGGTCACCGGCTTCACCCATTTCGACGTGGGCGCAGTGTGCCTCAAGGGCACGACCCTGGAACCGCGCCTGGGCAACCCGCCGCACCGGGTGTGCGAGACCCCGGCCGGGATGCTCAACGCCATCGGCCTGCAGAACCCGGGGGCGCGTTACGTGGTGGACGAGATCCTGCCCCGGCTGCCCTTCGCCGAGACCCGCTTCATCGCCAACCTGTCGGGGTCCACGGTGGAGGAGTACGCGGAAGTGGCGCGGATCTTCGACGACTCGCCCATCGACGCCATGGAGGTCAACATCTCCTGCCCCAACGTCAAGGAGGGCGGGGTGGCCTTCGGCAACGATCCCGACATGTCGGCGCGGGTCACCGAGGCCTGCCGCAAGGTGACGGACAAGCCCCTCATCGTGAAGCTCTCGCCCAACCAGACCGACATCGCCGAGAACGCCCGCCGCTGCCTGGAGGCGGGCGCCGACGCCTTCGCCGTCATCAATACGCTCATGGGCATGGCCATCGACATCGAGTCACGCGCGCCGGTCATCGGCAACAACCAGGGCGGGCTGTCGGGCCCGGCCATCAAGCCCGTGGCCCTGCTCAAGGTGCACCAGGTGTACCAGGTGTGCCGCGACCACGGGGTGCCCATCATCGGCCAGGGCGGCGTGGCCTCGCCCGAGGACGCCATCGAGTTCCTCATCGCCGGGGCCACCGCGGTGGGGGTGGGTACGGGCCTGTTCTACGACCCGCTGCTGTGCGCGAAGATCAACGCCGGGATTGTCGACTACCTGGACCGCCATGGCCTGGCCACGGTGGGCCAGATCACCGGCAGCCTGGTGCTCAACGACGAGGGCGGCAGCTGCGCCGGCGGCTGACGCGGCTCACCCGGCCTGGCGCGCCTGCAGATAGGCCAGGTCCGACAGCTCGCTCCAGGCCATGGCCTGTTCGCGGAAGCGCTGGAAGGACTCGAAGATCCGCTTCGCATCCTGGTCCTTGCGCGCCAGCTCGGCCACCACCTGATCCGACAGCTCGCGCAGCTTCTTCAGCACGTCGTCGGGGAACCGGCGCACCTGGACCTTGTGCCGCGTCACCAGCTCGTGCAGGGCGGCGTTGTTGCGCGCGGCGTACTCGGCCACCATGTCCTGGTTGACCACCTTGCAGGCATTCTCGACGATGGCCTGCAGGTCCTTGGGCAGGGCATCGAACGCCTTCTTGTTGACGATGGCCTCCAGGGTGGTGCCGGGCTCGTGCCAGCCGGGATAGTAGTAATACCTGGCCGCCTTGTAGAGGCCGAAGGCCAGGTCGTTGTAGGGCCCCACCCACTCCGTGGCGTCGATGGCCCCCGACTGCAGCGAGGTGTAGAGCTCGCCGCCCGGGAGATTCACCGGCGTGCCGCCGGCGCGCTTGAGCACCTCGCCGCCGAGACCGGGGATGCGCATCTTGAGGCCCTTGAGATCGGCCAGGGAGTTGATCTCCTTGTTGAACCACCCGCCCATCTGCACCCCGGTATTGCCCGCCGCCATGGGCACCAGGTTGAAGCGGGCATACATCTCGCGCCACAGTTCCATGCCGCCGCCGTAATAGAGCCACCCGTTCATCTCCTGCGCGGTGAGACCGAAGGGCACGGCCGAGAAGAACTGCAGCGCCTCGTGCTTGCCCTTCCAGTAGTAGGCCGCGCCGTGACCCATCTGGGCGGTGCCGCGGGAGACGGCGTCGAACACGCCGAAGGCCGGCACCAGCTCCTTGGCCCCGTAGACCCTGACCTTGATCCGGCCGCCGCTCATTTCGGTGATGAGCCGGGCCAGCTTGTTGGCGCCGGTGCCCAGGCCGGGGAAGTTCTTGGGCCAGGTGGTCACCATCTTCCAGCGGATGGTCCTGCCCGCGTGCACCGCCGGTGCCCCGCCCAGGCCGGCGGCCAGCGCGCCGGCACCGGCACCCTTGAGAAACTCGCGTCTTTTCATCACCAGGCACTCCTCCCTCGTTCGTCTCGTGCAACCATCCGCCGGGATGGTCAATTTGTGTCCAGCCGGCAACCGCGGCCCTGCCAACTTTCAATGAGCTGCGACCGATTCATGCACTACGGCTTTAAGTACTGGTTGCAACTGCGCGGGAACCGGCGGTCTCGTCACGGCGACGAACGGCATTGGAAAAGACGAGACCATTCTGCCATGATTGGTCCAGCGTTCCTTTCAGTCGCAATGGCCCCGGGCCAAGCCACAACAACAATACGACTGCCGTTTACATGGAACAAGGCCTCGCCCGCGTCAGCCGTCGCCTGATCCTCGTGGTCGCTGCCAGCTTCGGCCTGATGCCCGTGGCCGGTTACGGCGTCGCCTTCTACTTCGGCATGCTCGATCCCGCCCTGCTGCACGGCGGCACCCTGCTGCCCCTGGCGGGCCTGTATGCCGTTCTGCTGGGGGGCATGATACTCCACCTGCGGCGCTACCTGCGCCCGCTGCTGGCCGTGGCGGAGGAAGGCGAAGGGCGTGTGCCGCTTCCCAGCGGCGAGCACCTGGCCGCCTTCGGCAACAACTACTGGACCTATTTCCTGCTCTACGTGCTGCTGGTGCCCACCACCCAGCACTGGCTGGGGATCCGCCATCCCGACCTGGGGGCGGCCGCGAGCCTGCTCCAGTTCATGCTGCTCAACCTGGTGGTCGCAGTGCTGGTGGGCCTGCCGGGGTACCTGGAAAGCCTCAACCTGCTGGGCGGGCTCAGCCGCCACCTGGGCCTGGACCGGGTGCAGGTGGGCCTCGACCGCAAGCTGCTCATGGTGGGCGCGTTCCTGCCCGCACTGGCCATGGCGGCCATGGTGCGCTACGCCCACTGGCAGGCCGGCGCACCGCCGGTGGAATGGCTCAGCGCCTGGGCCCTGCTGTCGCTGGCCTGCCTCGGTGCCACCGTGGCCGCCATTCGCGGCGTGCGCCAGGGGCTGGCCCCCCTGCACTGGCTCATGCACGGCAGCGGCGCCTCCAGCCACGCCGAGCTGGCCCAGCGCCTGCGCCCCCGGTCCAACGACGAGCTGGGCCTGCTGATGCAGGCCCTGAGCCGGCTGTTCCGGCGCCTGGGCGAACAGGACGCCACGGTCCATGCCATCGTGGACAACGCCGCCGAGGGCATCATCGTCATCGACGACGAGGGCCACATCCAGCTGTTCAACCCGGCGGCGGAACGCCTGTTCGGCTACACCGCGCAGGAGATCCGCGGCCGCCACCTGGCGTGGCTGCTGCCCGACGTGGCCCGGCGCCTGGCCACGCCGGACGACATGGAGGGCGAACGCGAGGTGACCTACCGGGCCGGGCACGGCGAGGTGCGCACCCTCTCGGTGCGGGTCAGCGCCATGACCCTGGACGACGGCCGCTACTACGTGTGCCTGGTCTCCGACATCAGCCGCCGCAAGGAGACCGAGGAGCGCCTGCGCGAGGCCGAGTCCCGCTACCGCAACCTGGTGGAAACCGCCCACGACCTGGTCTGGAGCATGGACGCCGGGGGCCGCTGGACCTACCTCAACCGGGCCGCCACCACCATCTACGGCCTGCCGCCGGAGGAGATGCTGGGCCGCCACTTCAGCGAGTTCCAGGCCGCCGAGTCGGCCCAGCGCGACGCCGAGGCCTTCGCCCGGGTGATGGCGGGGCGCGAGCTGGTGCACTACGAGACCGTGCACCTGGATGCCCAGGGGCGGCCCCACCACATCAGCTTCAACGCCCGGCCCATCTTCGACGACGACGGGACGGTGCGCTGCGTCAGCGGCACCGCCCGCGACATCTCGGAGCAGAAGGCCATCGAGCAGGAGCTCACCTACCAGGCCCAGCACGACACCCTCACCGGGCTGTACAACCGCAAGTACTTCCACCAGGAACTCAACCGGGTCATCGCGCGCGTGGCGCGCAGCGGCGCCGACTGCGCCCTGTTCTACATCGACCTGGACCAGTTCAAGTACATCAACGACACCCTCGGCCACGCCGCCGGGGACCAGCTCCTCAAGGAATGCACCCGGCTGCTCAAGCGCCACATCCGCGAGGGCGACCTGCTGGCCCGCTTCGGCGGCGACGAGTTCACGGTGCTGCTCTACAACGTGGACGGCTCGCAGGCGGTGGCGGCGGCGGAGAATCTGCGCAGCCTGTTCGAGAACTTCAAGTTCTTCTACCGCGGCAAGACGCTCAACGTCACCTGCACCATCGGCGTGGCCCTGATCAACAACCATGCCCAGTCGGCGGACGACATCCTGGCCGAGGCCGACCTGGCCTGCAACGTGGCCAAGTCGGAGGGCCGCAACCGCGTCCACCTGTACT
>JALUTW010000209.1 GCA_027021685.1 Chromatiales bacterium
GGTCTACGGCCTGGGCTGCGATCCCGGCGACACCGCGGCCCTGATCCGCCTGCGCCGCCTCAAGGGCCGGGACGCGGACAAGGGCTTCATCCTCATCGCGGCCGACTTCCATCAGCTCCTGCCATACGTCGCGCCGCTGCCGGCGGACATGGCCCGGCGCGTGCGCCGCACCTGGCCCGGTCCCGTCACCTGGGTGGTCCCGGCGGGGCCGGCCGCCACGCCCTGGCTCACCGGGCCGCGGGACACCGTGGCCGTCCGGGTCACCGCCCACCCGGTGGCCGCGGCCCTGTGCCGGGCCTTCGGCGGGGCGGTGGTCTCCACCTCGGCCAATCCCCAGGGGCTGCGCCCGGCGCGTGACGCCCTCACCGTGCGCCGCTACTTCGGCGACGCGGTGGACTTCATCCTCACCGGGCCGGTGGACCGCCGCCGCGGCCCGTCCGAGATCCGGGACGCCCGCAGCGACCGGGTGCTGCGTCCGGCCCGCTGAGCCCGCCTCCCGGCCATGGGGTACAATGCCGCCCGGCCTTTTTCCGGAGACAGGCGATGAGCGCACCCGACATCGATGCCGTGAAGCAATACCTGTTGGACCTGCAGGACCGCATCTGCCGCGGCCTGGAGGAGGAGGACGGCGGCGGCCGCTTCCGCGAAGACCGCTGGGAGCGCCCCGTGGGCGGTGGCGGCCGCTCGCGGGTGCTGGAGGAGGGCGCGGTCATCGAGAAGGGCGGGGTCAACTTCTCCCATGTCCACGGCGACGGCCTGCCACCCTCGGCCACCGCCGGGCGGCCGGAGCTGGCCGGGCGCGGCTTCCAGGCCCTGGGCGTGTCCCTGGTGATCCATCCGCGCAATCCCTACGTGCCCACCTCCCATGCCAACGTGCGGTTCTTCATCGCCGAGAAACCGGGGGCCGAGCCCGTGTGGTGGTTCGGCGGCGGCTTCGACCTCACCCCCTATTACGGCTTCGAGGAGGACGCCGTCCACTGGCACCGCACCGCGCAGGCGGCCTGTGCACCGTTCGGCGACGAGGTGTATCCCCGCTTCAAGCAGTGGTGCGACGAGTATTTCTTCCTCAGGCACCGCAACGAGCCGCGCGGCGTGGGCGGCCTGTTCTTCGACGATCTCAACGAGTGGGGCTTCGACCGCTGTTTCGCCTTCATGAAGAGCGTGGGCGATCACTACCTGCCCGCCTACCGCCCCATCGTCGCCCGGCGCAAGGACACCCCTTACGGCGAGCGCGAGCGCGACTTCCAGCTCTACCGCCGCGGCCGCTACGTGGAGTTCAACCTGGTCTACGACCGCGGCACCCTGTTCGGCCTGCAGACCGGCGGGCGCACCGAGTCCATCCTCATGTCCCTGCCACCGCTGGCGGCCTGGCGCTACGACTGGCATCCGGCCCCCGGCACCCCCGAGGCCGAGCTCTACGAGGTGTTTCTCAGGCCCCGCGACTGGCTGGCCGGTGCCTGATCCAGGGCAGCCGGCCCCGGGGCCGGCCGGGGCCCACCCGGGCCGGGTGGTTCAAGATATGGCTGGAAAAGTTCACGTTGGACCCAAGATCTGGTCCTGACCTGTTTAGAACCTATCTCAAAATTCCCCGCGGCCGCGCGCCTGGCGATTTTCGATGGGAGCCGACGGGCATGGGTGCATGGAAAGGCAATGCCGTCATTTTCGCCACGGAGGGTGGTGGGGGTGAAAATCACCGGCGCCCCAGGGGGTTGCGAGCCACGGCCACGCCGGCGGCGTTGCGCCGCTGGCCCGTACAATGAGTACTGTGCTGCGCGGCGCGCCTTGCCGGCGCGGCCGTGGACTCACAACGCGACGCGCGCGGAATTCTGAGACAGGTTCTATACTATTCATGAGTGGCCGGAAGCAGATATCATAAAATTCCAAGCGGCCTTTAACCGGACTCAGGAGAAGCGTGGCCCATGCAGTTCATGACGCCGGAGAAGAGAAGGATTCTCGAAAAACTCGTCCGCCTCGCCAACGGCGATGCCGGTCTGGTACACGAGGCCGTGATGCATTCCCTCACCGACGGTAACGTGATCGACGCCGGCCGTCTCATCGAGTACATCAAGCAAAAGAGGCCGCAAAAACCGGAGCGGGAGTGCGGCGCCGCCTGATCGTCGCCCCCTCTTTCCTCCGGTCCAGGGACGGACAGCCCAGTGACCCAGGCAGCCTGGTATACCGTCGGCTTCCTCATTCTGCTGGCACCGGGGTTTGCGTTTTTCTTTGGTTTGTACAGCCACCGCCGCATCTCGCGGGAGGCTGGTTTCCACAGCACGCTGACCTATCTTATCTCCATCCTGGTCCTGTCCTTCTTGCTGCACTCCGTGCTCGTGCCGCTGGCAGCCACTGCATGCAGTTGGTTGCCGTCTTCATGGGGATGTCCCGGCCCCGGCCTTCTCGCCCGGCTCCTGGTACCCCCGGCAGACGTGCGGTCTGCCGATGAGGTGCTGGCCAGCCTGCAGGATGGCCAATGGTGGCTGCTGGGATATTTCCTGTTGTCGGGCGCTGTGGGAGCCATTGCCGGACGTTGGGCGGGTGAAATCATTCTCCGGACCGG
>JALUTW010000210.1 GCA_027021685.1 Chromatiales bacterium
GGCAGTCGATGCCGGTGCGCGCGGGCGGCTCGGTGTCCAGGCGCAGGGCGGTGAGGCGGCCGCCCCACACGCAGCCGGTGTCCAGCGGATAGACGCCGGGATGGTCCACCGTTCCCAGCGTGGACCAGTGGCCGAAGACGATGCGTTCCCCGGCACTGCGCCGGCCGGGAACGGCAAACCACGGCAGGGCGCCCGGCGGCTGGCTGCCCGGCGGACCCTTGGCCGAGAGTTCCAGGCGGCCGTCGGGGTAGCAGAAGCGCAGGCGGGTGAAGGCATTGCAGATGAAGCGCAGGCGTCCGATGCCGGCGAGATCGTCGCGCCAGCGGTTGGGCTGGTCGCCGTACATGCGGGACAGGAACGCCCCGCACTCCGGCCCGCGCAGCACGGCCTCCAGCTCCCGGGCCCGGGCCCGGGCCTGTTCCAGGTCCCATTGCGGCGGCAGGCCGGCGTGGACCAGGGTGAAGCCCAGGTCCGGGTCGTGGTGCAGCAGCGGGCGCCGGCTCAGCCAGTGGACCAGGTCGTTGCCGTCGGGGGCGCGCAGCACCGCGGCCAGGCCCTCGTCGTCCAGCGGCGCATGGCCGGCGGCGATGGCGAGCAGGTGCAGGTCGTGGTTGCCCAGCACGCTCACGGCCGCATCGCCCAGGTCGTGCACGAAGCGCAGGCAGGCCAGGGAATCGGGACCGCGGTTGACCAGGTCACCGCACAGCCACAGCCGGTCGCGGGCGGGATCGAAGCCGATGCGGTCCAGCAGCACCCGCAACGGGTCGAAGCAGCCCTGGAGATCGCCGACGGCGTAGACGGCCATGGTCAGGCCGCCTTGTCCAGCACGATGCGGCGGAACCAGCCGCCCGGCTGCACCGGTTCGTCCTCCCGCACCGCCAGCTCCGGGACCGCGGCCAGCACGTGCTCGAACACCACGTCGGTGCGGGTGGCGATGCGCGCCAGCAGCGGGCTGAGCAGGCGGCGCAGCGGCGCGCGCTGGCCCGGGCGCAGGAACTTGTCCAGCATCAGGATGCGGCCGCCGGGCTTCAACACCCGGGCGGCCTCCGCCAGGGCCCGTTCCGGCTGCGGGACCACGGCGAGGATCAGGTGCATCACCACGGCATCGAAGCAGGCGCCGGCACAGGGCAGGCGCATGGCGTCGCCGCACACCAGGGCCACGTCGTCCCGCTCCGCCGCCCGCCGCCGGGCACGCGCGAGCATGGCCGGGGTGAGGTCCACGCCCAGGTACAGCGGTCCCGGCGGCAGCAGGGGCAGGTCCAGCCCGGTGCCCACCCCGGCCAGCAGCACGCGCCGGCCGGGGGCGGGGTCCAGGCGGGCCAGGCTGGCGCGGCGCATGGCGCCGGAGGCGCTGCCCACCACGGCGTCGTACAGGGGGGCCAGCAGGGTGTAGCTGTGGCGGAGCCCCATGGACGCGGTGTCAGTGGAGCGTGTGGGGCACGGAGAGAGTGAAGGGGGGAATGGGGGCGTCGAACTCCACGCCGTCGTCGGCCACCATGTGGTAGCTGCCGTGCATGCTGCCCACCGGGGTTTCCAGCACGGTGCCGCTGGTGTAGCGGAAGCCCTCGCCGGGCTTGAGGTGGGGCTGCTCGCCCACCACGCCCTCGCCGCGCACCTCCTGCACCCGGCCCTCGGCGTCGGTGATGATCCAGTGGCGGGTGAGGAGCTTGGCCGGCACGTCGCCCACGTTGCGGATGGTCACGGTGTAGGCGAACACGTAGCGGTTTTCCTCGGGGCTGGACTGCTCCGGGATGTAGGCGGTCTCCACGTCCACCTGGATGTTGTACTCGGGCTCCGTGCTCATGTTCCGGCCTGCAACCTGCGCCATCCGGTCAGGGTTGCCTAGGATAGCACGCGGCGCCGCGCTCAGGGCCGTGCCCGCCAGGTGGGGCGGCCGGCGGCATCCACCAGCCCGTGGCGCCGCAGCCAGTGGAGGGCGTCTTCGGCGTCCTGCCGGAACCAGGCCCGGGCCGAGCCCAGGCGGAAGCTGTAGCCCCAGGCATCCATGTCGGCCATGAGCCGGTCGCGCCCCACGCCGGGCAGGTGGTCGGCGAGCAGGATTTGCAGGTAGCACACCGCGGTCTCCTCCAGGGCGTCGCCGCCGGCATCGGTGTGCAGGTGCGCGCGCCGGCCGCCGTCCATGCAGATGTAATGGCAGGCCTCGTGCAGGGCCGAGTGCACCGGGGTGTCGGGCCGGAGGTAGAGGGCGTCGCCCACCAGGCCGGCCTCGGGCGGGCCCCAGAAGGAGCCGGGGATCGCGGACTGCGGCGGCAGCCACCGGGGCTCGAGGCCGTAGGGTGCGAGCAGGGATTCCAGCGCCCCCGGGGGCAGTTGGCGGCAGCGCATGACCACGGGCGCGGAGTATACAGAACCTGACTCAAGATTCCCCACGGCTGCGCGCCTGGCCGGCGCGGCCGTGGACTCACAACGCGACGGGCGCGGCATTCCGGGGCGGGTCCCCCGCGCCCGGGCGGTCAGTGTCGGCGGCGGACAATGCGCACCCGATCGCCGGGATAGATGAGGTCCGGGTTGCGAATGCGGGAAAG
>JALUTW010000211.1 GCA_027021685.1 Chromatiales bacterium
GTTGCGGATCCCGGAACTGCCACCACAGCAACAGGCCGAGACCGGCGAGCTGGGAAAGGAACGCCAGCCCCCGGGAGACGGGGCGGACCGGGAGGTCGCGGCGCAGGATGCGCAGGGGCGGCACCCGTGCCAGCGCGGCCAGGGGTGGCAGGGCGAAGCCGAACAGCAGGATCAGCGCGGTCAGGTATCCGCCGATGGCCGGTTGCAAGGACGGTGGCGGCAGCTCGGCCACGAACAGCCGGGCGAGCACGGTGGCAAGCCCCCATTGCAGCAGAACACCGAGCAGGACGCCGAGCGTGCCGCCGAGCACGGCCAGCCCCAGCATTTCCACCGCGAACCCCCGAACGACGAAGCCGCTGCGGGCGCCATGGACGCGCAGAATGGCGGCGGTGTCCAGATGGCGGGTGGCGAAGCGCCGGGCGGCCGTGGCCACGGCCACCCCGGCGAGCAGCACGCTCAGCAACGCGGCCAGGCCAAGAAAGCGCCGCGCCCGTTCGAGCGCGGTGCGCAGTTCCGGCCGGCTTTCCCGCACGTCGAGCAGTTTCTCGCCCGCGGCGAGATGTTGCGCCAGGCGGGAGCGGACACGGGCCACGTCCTCCGGCGAGCCGGCCAGCAGCAAACGGTATTCGGCCAGTGCCCCCTCGCCGAGCAGCCGGGTGGCAGGCAGATCGGCGAGCGGGATCAGCACCCGCGGGGCGATGCTGAACAGGTCGCCGCCCCGATCCGGTTCGAAGGCGAGGATCCGGGTGATGCGGAAGGTGGCGGCGCCCAGCCCGATGGTCCCGCCGGGACGGACGCCGGCCTGCACCAGCCGGGGCGCCACCCAGGCTTCGCCCGGCGCCGGAAGGGATGCCGTGGCCCGGCCCGGGGCGAGGGGCGCGTCGGCGATTTCGAGCCGCCCGCGCAACGGATAGCCCGGACCGGCGGCCTTCACTTCCACGAGTTGCGGTCGGCCATCGAGAATGGCGACCGAGCGGAACTGGACGAGCCGGGCCGTGCGCAGGCCTTCCCGACGGGCCAGTTCCGCCAGGGTTTCGGGCAGGGGATGACCGGCGCGGATCACCAGATCGGCACCGAGCAGGCTGGCGGCCTGGGCCTCGAGCCCCCGCTCGACGCGGTCGACGAAAAAGCCGACGGCGGTGACACAGGCGACCGCGATGCCCAGAGCCACGGTGAGCAGGTTCAGCTCGCCGGCCCGGGCATCGCGCCGGAACTGACGCGCCGCAAAGCGCAGGCTGGCCAGGGGAACACGCATCTACAGCAGCCTGCCGGCTTCCAGATGCAGGCGGCGGTCACAGCGCCCGGCCAGGGCTTCGTCGTGGGTGGCCATGACGAGCGTGGTGCCCTGTTCGCGATTGATTTCGAACAGCAGTTCGATGATGTGCGCGCCGGTGCGCTGATCGAGATTGCCGGTGGGTTCGTCGGCGAACAGGATGGTTGGACTGGCGGCGAAGGCGCGGGCAATGGCCACCCGCTGCTGCTCGCCGCCGGAGAGCTGGCGGGGATGGTGCGTCATGCGTCCGGCCAGCCCGACCCGGGCCAGCCACTCCCGCGCAATCGGGCGTGGTCTGGCAGTGCCGGCGAGTTCGAGCGGCAGCAGCACGTTCTCCAGCGCCGTCAGGCCCGGCAGGAGCTGGAAGTTCTGGAACACGAAACCGACCCGGCCGGCGCGCAGCGCCGCCCGGCCGTCCTCGTCGAGCGCACCGAGTTCGGTGCCATCCAGAAAGACCTGTCCGCTGCTGGCCACATCCAGCCCGGCCAGCAGGCCGAGCAGGGTGGTCTTGCCGGAGCCGGAGACGCCCAGCAGGGCCACGCGCTCGCCAGCGGCGATCGAAAGGTTGATATCATCCAGAATCGTCAGCGGGCCGGAGGCGGTATCGACCCGCTTGCCGAGGTGAACGGTCCGTATTCTGGCAACCGGTGTTTCCGTCATGCGAGCGCGAATCCTTTTTCTGTGCCTGTTTTTCCTGCCGCCTGCCCTGCCGGCGGCAACCCTGCTGGTGCTGGGCGACAGTCTCTCGGCGGCCTGGGGCATCGAGGCGGAACAGGGCTGGGTGGCCCGGCTGCAGGCGCGGCTGAAAGCCCGCCATCCCGGCTGGACGGTGGTCAATGCCGCCGTCTCCGGCGACACCACCCGCACCGCACTCAACCGCCTGCCGCCCCTGCTGCAACGTCATCGTCCGGCGGTGGTGATCGTCCAGCTGGGCGGCAACGACGGCCTGCGCGGAATTCCGCTCGAGGAAATGGCGGACAATCTCGCCGCAATCATCCGCCTTGCCCGCAAGGCCGGCGCGCGCGTGCTGCTGGTCGGGGTGCGTCTGCCGCCCAATTACGGACCCTGGTTCAACCGGCGCTTCGCCCAAGTCTATCACCGCCTGGCCGAAGCGCACGGCGTGGCCCTGGTTCCGCGTCTTCTCGAGGGCGTCGCCGACGATGTCCGCAACATGCAGGACGACGGAATCCATCCGCGGGCCGAAGCCCAGGCGCGCATGCTCGACAACGTCTGGCCGGCGCTCGAGCCGCTGCTGAGGAAGTGACAGGGCC
>JALUTW010000212.1 GCA_027021685.1 Chromatiales bacterium
CAGACCTCCCGGGTGGGAAAGGACTCCCGTCGCCGCCACCACCAGTCAGGCCATCGCATGGGGGCATGGTGCAGCAACGCATTCTTCCGGACAAGCCGCAGTCCCTTCATCCTTCCCAGGCTCAAATAAATCATTGGAAACAAAATGATACATGAGTATTTTGAAGCAGGTTCTTCATTTCGGAAAAGTCAACGCCAAATTTCCATATGGATCAAGGGGATCCGGAAGTGCGTGTTCGGTCACGGAAAAAAGTCCGGAGCAGGTTTAACTAACCACGTTGAAAAAGGCCGTCCCGGCCCAGGCCGGGTTCGGCTACACCGAATCAAGCGCTTGTGTGCTCGATTCACGGGCGGGGCAGCCCCGCCCTGAGCCGGCAGGCCGTACCCGCGGCACGCCAGGTGAAACCAGCGGTACGCCTGCGGTTTGCAGGCATGCCGGTGCTGCCAACAACAAGACATGGGGAGTGCGGGGATCATGGAACGTGTACCATCGTATCGGGGATTTGCCACGCTTCGCTGGCTGGGGATCTTCGCCGCCTTGCTGGTGAGCGTGGAGGCCAACGCCTTTTCCGCCGGCGTCAGCGGCTATTCCGGAAAGGACGGCGTTCTCTGCGACAGTTGCCATACCCCCACGGGATTCGGCCTGGGGACGGTCACCATCAGCGGGCCGGCTTCGGTGGAGCCCGGGGCGCTGGCCAGCTATACCATGCGGCTTTCCGGTGGCGAAGCGCCTGCCCTGGGGTTCGACCTGTCTGCCAGCGGGGGCGTCCTCATCGACACCAATGCCAGCGGGACCCGGATACTCAACCAGGAACTGACCCACTCGGCGCCCATCCAGGCTCCGTTTGCCACCATCACCTTCGATTGGCGTGCCCCCACCACGCCGGGCACCTATACCTTTTATGCCGCCGAGCTGGTGGCGGACCTGATGAACGGCGCCGCTGGTGATGACACCTTCACCACCACCTTCACCGTCACGGTGACCACGGTCAACCAGCCGCCGGTGGCGGTCATCACTTCTCTCAGTACGGTAGAGGCGGGCCAGGTTTTCACCCTCAACGGGCGCGGCTCCAACGATCCCGACGGCACCATCGTGGCCTATGCCTGGGACTTCGGCGACGGCACCACCGGGACAGGGATCCAGGTGGACCACGTGTATGCCACACCGGGCACCTACACCGTCACCCTCACCGTGACCGACGACAAGGGGGCCACGGGCACCGATACCAAGGTCATCACCGTCACTGCACCGGCGGCGCCCAAGCCACCGGTGGCCAATGCGGGCGGGCCCTACTCCGGTATCGTCGGCCAGGCCATACAGTTGGATGGCACGGGCTCGACGGATCCGGACGGCACCATCGTCAGCTATGCCTGGGACTTCGGCGACGGCAGTACCGGCACCGGGGCCACACCCACCCATGCCTACGCCGCGGCGGGCGTCTATACCGTGACCCTGACGGTGACCGACAATGACGGCCTCACCGCCAGCGCCACCACCACGGCCACCATCGTCGTACCGGCGCCGCCGGTGGCCGATGCCGGCGGGCCGTACAGTGCCGACGTGGGCATCGCCATTCTGTTCGATGGCTCCGCCTCCATGGATCCCGACGGCACCATCGTGAGTTACACCTGGGACTTTGGTGACGGGGTCACGGGCAGCGGGCAGCAGGCGCTCCATGCCTACGGCGCGCCGGGGACCTACACCGTGACCCTGACGGTGACGGACAACGACGGTCTCAGCGACACCGCCACTGCCACCGCTACCATCACCGATCCCACGCCACCGCCGCCTCCGCCACCGGCACCGATGCCGCCGGTGGCCGATGCCGGCGGGCCCTATAGCGGGACCACGGGCATGGCGGTCCAGATGGACGGCTCGGGGTCGTCCGATCCCGACGGCACCATCGTGAGTTATGCCTGGGACTTCGGGGACGGCACCACCGGGACCGGGGTGGCCCCCAGCCATGCCTATGCCATGGCCGGGACCTACACCGTGACCCTGACGGTGACCGACAACGACGGCCTCACCGCCAGCGCCACCACCACCGCCACCATCACCGACCCGCCCCCGCCACCGGTACCACCGGTGGCTGATGCCGGCGGGCCGTACAGCGGGACCACGGGCATGGCGGTCCAGATGGACGGCTCGGGGTCATCCGATCCCGACGGCACCATCGTGAGTTATGCCTGGGACTTCGGGGACGGCACCACCGGGACCGGGGTGGCCCCCAGCCATGCCTACACCATGGCCGGGACCTACACCGTGACCCTGACGGTGACCGACAACGACGGCCTCACCGCCAGCGCCACCACTACCGCCACCATCACCGACCCGCCCCCACCGCCGGGTGACACGCCACCGGGTGGCGGCATGCCGCCGGGTGACATGCCCCCGGTGGACGAAGACGGCGCGCGCCTCTACGCCCGTTACTGCGCGGCCTGCCACGGCGGCAACGGGCTGGGCGGCAGCAGCGGCGAGTCCGTCATCGGCGCCAGCCCGGCCGACATCATGGAGGCCATCCAGGAGAACGAGGGCGGCATGGGT
>JALUTW010000213.1 GCA_027021685.1 Chromatiales bacterium
TGAGCCGGCCCGCCACGGGGAACCGCCGGTGTATCAGGAGCAGGACCACGCAGCCGGCGGTGAGCAGGAACTTGACCGCAAAGAAGACCTCGAAACCGGCATCCAGCAGCCAGGCCATCAGCGGGTTGAGTTCACGCCCACCCCGGCTGACGAGCAGCCCGGTGAGAAAGGCGTCCACCACCGACAGCAGCACGATGCCCAGTGCCGCGACCAGGGCCCACGGACCGTGCCAGTCCACGTAGGTGGCCCCCGCCTCACGGCGACGATCGCCGCGCCGGCGGGAGCGTACCAGCGACAGCAGCGCGGATCGCAGGCCGGGCCGGCGGCGTTCGCCCCGCCGCCGGCCACACAACTCCGGTGGCAGGTCGTCGGTCATGGATTCCGGAGTCAGAGGCGGGCCGTGATGATGTCCGCGATTTCCTCGTCGGACAGCTCTACGGGGTTGGTCTTCATGCTGTTGCCGCGGGAGTCCGCCACGATGCGGGGAACGTCGGCCTCCGTAATGCCATACCGGCCCAGGCACGGCATGTCCATGTGCTCGGCCCAGGCGGCCAGGTGGTCCACCAGTGCGGCGAGGGCACCGTCACGGTCCAGCTCCGGCCGGCCGGCGAGGATCCGGCCAGCCTCGGCATAGCGCGCCAGGGCGGGGGCGTCGGGCATGCGTTCCCGCAGGGCGGCGATGTTGACCCGGGTGGCCTCGGCCACCAGGGTGCCGCAGGCCACACCGTGGGGCACGGGAAAGAACGCCCCCAGCGGCGAGGCGATGCCGTGGACCGAGCCCAGGCCGGCCTGGGCCAGGGTGATGCCCGACAGCAGGGCGCCGTAGGCCATGGCCGCCCGCCCGGCACGGGCGGCCTCGCTGTCGCCGCCGCGCCAGGCGGCCTCGAAGCCGGCAGCCACCCGGGCCAGGCCGTCGCGGGCCAGGGCGTCGGTGAAGGCACTGGCGCGGGTGGAGACGTAGGATTCCAGCAGCTGGGTCAGGGCGTCCATGCCGTTGGCCGCCATCTGCTCCGGGGGGCAGCCGGCCAGCAGCTCCGGGTCCACCAGCGCCACCCGTGGCACCAGGGTCTCGTGACGGAAGGACTTCTTGAAGCCATCCCGTCCCCGGCGGCTGAGCACCGCATTCTTGGTCGCCTCCGAACCCGTGCCGGCGGTGGTGGGCACGGCCACGAACGGCAGCGCCGGGCCGGTGTAGGGCACGCCCCGCCCCACTCCCTCCAGGTGGTCCAGCACGGAGTTGCCAAAGGGCAGCAGGCCGGCGATGGCCTTGCCGGCATCCAGCACGCTGCCGCCGCCGATGGCCACCACCACCTCGATGGCGTGGGGCCGGAACGCGGCCACCGCCTCGTCCACCAGTTCCGGCGAGGGCTCTCCGGCCACGACGAGGTCCCACAATTCCCCGTTTTCCTTCAGGGAATCCACCAGCGGTGCCCAGTGGGGTCCGTCTCGAAAGGAGCGGGCTCCCGTCACCAGCAGTACGCGGCGGCCCAGCGGCGCCACCAGTCCCGCGAGTTCACTGATGCGGCCAGGACCAAAGACGATGCGCGGGAGGGCGGCCACGTCGAACGCGGCCGGGGCGGCGGTGACTGGTGCATCCTGAATCATGGGTGGTGGCAAGGTGCACGGTGGCAACGGTTTTCCGGCGCCCGCTCGCCAAGACCGGCCGGCCCGGTGAATGGCAAGACGCTGTTGCCCAAGGAGTAATCTACCCGGGCCCGGCGGGCGGGGCAACTGGCATGGATGATGCACGATCACGAATGTGCCTGGACGGGCGGTCTCCTCCTCCTGCCACCGGGCATGAAGTTACTCCACTTGTTCAGGCGGGCCGCCCGGCCCGCCTTTTTTACACCGCGAGGTAGTGCACGCTGAACAGGCCGGCCGCGTCCGTCCACACCGCCTCGGGACGGAATCCAGCCTGCTGCGCCAGGGCGCGGAACTCGTCCACCCGGTACTTGTAGGAATTCTCGGTGTGGATGGATTCGCCCGGGGCGAAGTGGAAGCGCTCTCCCGCCACCGTCACCGTCTGCCCGCGCTCGCTCACCAGGTGCATCTCCACCCGGCCCCGGGCCTCGTCGTACCTGGCCTCGTGGCGAAATGTCGCGGGATCGAAGTCGGCCTCCAGCTCGCGGTTGATGCGGTGCAGCAGGTTGAGGTTGAAGGCGGCGGTGACGCCGCCGGCGTCGTTGTAGGCCGATTCCAGCAGCATGGGATCCTTCTTCAGGTCCACGCCGATGAGCAGGCCGCCGCCCTCGCCCACCATGCGGCGGATGTTGTTCAGAAAGCGCACGGCCTCGTCGGGCTCGAAGTTGCCGATGCTCGAACCGGGAAAGAAGGCCACAGCGCGCACGCCTTCCGGATGGTACGGCAGCGCCAGCGGGTGTGTGAAGTCGACGCACGCGGCATGGATCTCCAGCCACGGATACTCGTCGGCCAGCCGCTTGGCCGCCGCCAGCAGGTGATCGCGGGAGATGTCCATGGGCAGGTAGGCATGCGGGCGCAGGGCATCCAGCAGCAGGCGCACCTTTTCGCTGCTGCCGCTGCCGG
>JALUTW010000214.1 GCA_027021685.1 Chromatiales bacterium
TCGCCATGCGCCCGCCGCGGCTCGACTGCCCGTAGAGCCAGCGGTTGAGGGCGGTGATGACCCGGCCGGCGGCGTGCTTGACGGTCCAGCTCTCGGGCGTGGCGTAGTAGTCGGCGAGGAAGCCCTGCACGCAGGCCTCGGCCGCCTCCTTGCCGGCCTCGGCGGCCGAGACGCCGTCGGCCACCACGGCGGCGATGCCCTTGAGCGCCGCCGCCCCGCCTTCCGGGATGCGGATCCCGCAGGCGTCCTCGTTCGCGCCCTTCGTCCCCGCCGCGCTGTGCTGGCCCGCGCGCACGCGCATGCCGGCCGCTGCCGGCAGGGGGTCCGTGCCTCGCCCGGGTCCGGACATGGCCGGCATTGTGCCGGAGGCGTGGGCGGGGCGCACCGCTCGCCCTCAGGTGACGTCGATCATCTGCACGGTGCCGTCCGGCAGCACCTCGGCCATCTGCCCCGAGGGCTCCTCGAGGAACAGCGCCACGGCCACGATGGCGACCAGCGCGGCGCCGGCGATGACGAGGAAGAAGACCTGCGGGCTCACGAAGGAGAGCACCGTCAGGAACAGCACGGCCCCGACGTTGCCGTAGGCCCCGGCCATGCCCGCCACCTGGCCCGTGAGGCGGCGCTTGACCAGCGGCACCATGGCGAAGACCGCGCCCTCGCCTGCCTGCACGAAGAAGGAGCAGAGCATGGTCACGGCGACCGCGAGCAGCAGGGGCCAGCCGGCGCCGATCTGCGACATCAGGAAGTAGCCCACCATGAGGCCGCCGAGGAGCACCATGAGCGAGCGCTTGCGCCCGAAGCGGTCCGAGAAGAAGCCGCCGCTGGGGCGCGCCACCAGGTTCATGAAGGCGTAGCCGGAGGCCAGCAGCCCCGCGAGCACCTGGCTGATGCCGAAGGTGTCCTTGAAGAAGAGGGGCAGCATGGAGACCACCGCCAGCTCGGAGCCGAAGGTCACCAGGTAGGCGATGTCCAGCACCGCCACCTGCTTGAACTTGTAGCGCTCGATCTCGGGCACCGGCCGCTCGAAGACATGGCGGTTGATGCGCCAGACGTTGAGCGACTGGTACAGGTACACGACCACGAGCACCCCGTAGATGGTGTCGGCCACGGCCTCCGGCAGCAGCTCGAGGTTGCCGGGCCCGAGCTTCCAGGTCAGCAGGGCGAGCGCCGCGTACAGCGGGACGTTCATCACGAGGTAGAGGAAGAAGTCCCCCCTGCTGGTCACCTCCATGGCGCCGGTGCGCTTGGGCCGGAAGTAGGTCGAGCCCTTCGGGGTGTTGCGCACCGAGAGGTAGTAGACGAAGGAGTAGGCGATGGCCACCACGCCCGTGAGGCCGATCGCCCAGCGCCAGCCGTCCTCGCCGCCGAAGAGGAGGGCCACGGAAGGCAGCGTCATGGCCGCCGCCGCCGAGCCGAAGTTGCCCCAGCCGCCGTAGATGCCCTCGGCGAGCCCCACCTGCCGGGCGGGGAACCACTCGGCGATCATGCGGATGCCGATGACGAAGCCGGCCCCGACGAAGCCGAGCAGGAAGCGCATCAGCGCCATCTGCCCGTAGCTGTCGGCGAGCGCGAAGCCGATGCAGATCACGCCCGAGATCGACAGCAGCAGCGCGTACATGATGCGCGGCCCGTAGCGGTCGACCAGCATGCCGACCACGATGCGCGCCGGGATGGTGAGCGCCACGTTCAGGATCAGCAGCGCCTTGACCTGCTGGTCCGTGAGGTCGAGCGCCTCGCGGATGGAGGCCATGAGAGGGGCATGGTTGAACCAGACGAAGAAGGAGATGAAGAAGGCGAACCACGTCATGTGGAGCACCTTCATGCGGCCCGTGAAGGAGAGCAGGTTGAAGCGCTCGGTCATGGCCCCTCGTCTCCGTGTCGGATGTCCACCGGAAGCCCGTGCCCGGCCCCCGGGAAAGCACGCGCCGTGCCAGGAGCGCCTTTCCCCTACGAATCAGGTGCTTGTGGGAGCCCCGGTGCCGAGGGGCGCACCGGGGCGGGGCGTGCGGGGGGCGGTGGTGCGCAGAAAGGGTGCATCTCCGGGGGGGCTGGGCCGGGAGAGCCGCCGGGCGTGGCGCCCGCGGCCATGCCCCAACACGGGGCGGCGCCGTCAGGGCCGGCACCAGCACAGTGCGCCGGATGCCCCCCACGGGGCATGGCCCGCGCGGAAATCCGTGTCGGGTCATGGATTTCCATGCGGGGGCAGGGCTGGCACGCGACTTGCCAGTAGGCGGCAGGCCGAATCGGGCATCGACACGCGGAACGGAAGGACGGCGATGGGCAGAGAACGGCTTGTGCTGGTCGGAAACGGGATGGCGGGCGTGCGCACGCTCGAGGAGCTGCTGGCGCTGGCGCCCGACCTGTACGAGATCACGGTCTTCGGCGCCGAGCCGCACGGCAACTACAACCGTATCCTCCTCTCGCCCGTGCTGGCCGGCGAGAAGCGCCTCGAGGAGATCATGCTCAACGACGAGGCGTGGTACGCCGAGCGCGGCATCACCCTGCACAAGGGCAGGGAGGTGACCGAGATCGACCGGG
>JALUTW010000215.1 GCA_027021685.1 Chromatiales bacterium
CACGGTGGTCATCGGGCTCACCGATGCCCCCGGGGACTTCGTCACCTACACGGTGGATGTGGTCTCGCTGACGCTGACCAAGGCCAACGGGGTGGTGGTCCAGGCCCTGCCGGTCGACACCCGGGTGGATTTCGCCCGGCTCACCGAGCTCACCGAGTTTCTCACCGCGGCCACGGTCCCCGGCGGGGTCTACGTGCGCGGCACCATGGTGCTGGACTACGCCAATGCCGACATCCAGGTGGAGGACGCCGCCGGCAACGCGGTCAAGGTGGCTGCGGTGCTGGATGCGGCCGGCAATCCCGTGGGGCGGCTGGAGGTGTCGGTGCGGCTGGAAGGACGCAGCCGGCTCGTCATCGCCCCCGGCATTCCGGCCTGGCTCACCCTGGACTTCGACCTGGCCGCGTCCAACAGCGTGAGCTTCGATGCCGCCGGCGTGCCCACGGTCACGGTCCAGCCGTTCCTGGTGGCCGAAGTCGATGCCGAGCGCAACAAACCGCACCGGGTGCGCGGGCCGTTGAAGCAGGTGCAGGCGGATGCGGGCAAGTTCCAGCTCTACATCCGGCCGTTCGGCCATCGCCTGCACGGCTGGAGCCGCCATTTCGGCGTGCTCACCGTGCACACCACCGATGTCACCGTCTACGAGGTGGACGGGGTCACCTACCAGGGACCGGACGGCCTCGCCGCCCTGGCGGCGCAGCCGCAGTACACCGGGGTCATCGTCGTCGGTGACATCCGCAGGAACCCGCGCCGGTTCGAGGCCCGCGAGGTCTATGCCGGGACCAGCGTGCCCGGCGGCGGGATGGACGCCGTGCACGGCAGCGTGGTGGCGCGCAGCGGTGACGTGCTCACCGTGCGCGGCGCCACCCTGGTGCGGGCCGACGGCACCGTGATCTTCAACGATACGGTGAGCGTCAGGCTGGACGCCAGCACCACCGTGCTGCGGCAGGCATCCACGGCGCCCGCCACCATCGCCGACATCTCCGTGGGCCAGCGCATCACCGTGCTGGGCACGCTCACCAATACCGACGTCAAGGCCCTGGAGCTGGATGCCGCCAACGGCTACGCCCGCATGGAGATCTCCACCGTGCGCGGGAGCCGGGTGGACGTGGCGGGCATTCCCGAACAGCCGCTGCCCTTCGTGGTCGACGTGGCCACCATCAACGGCCGCAGCGTGTCGCTGTACGACTTCAGCGGCACCGGGACGGACGCGGCCAATGACGCCGATCCGGGCCACTACGAGGTGGATACGGGTGTGCTGGACACCAGCGGGATTGCGGCCGGGGCACCGGTGGAGGTGCGCGGTTTTCCCGCCGCCTTCGGCACGGCCCCACCGGATTTCAGCGCCCGCACCGTGGTGGACCTGAGCGCGGTCTCGCCCTGAGCGATGTTCTCCATCCCCCGTGTTGCGCCCCTCCGCGGAGGGGCGTTTTTTTGCCCGCGGCCTCAGCCGGCCGGATGACGGTACAGCCGCGCGTAGAGGCCGCCCGCATCCATGAGTTCATCGTGGCCGCCTTCCTCGGCGATGCGGCCGTCCTCGAACACGTACACCCGGTCGGCCTGGCGCACCGCGCTGAGGCGGTGGGCGACGATGAGCATGGTGCGCCCGCCCAGGTGCTGCGCCAGGGCGCGGTGCACCCGGGCCTCGGTCTCGGCATCCAGGGCCGAGGTGGCCTCGTCCAGGATCACCACGCTGGGCCGGGCGAGGACCATGCGGGCGATGGCCAGGCGCTGCTGCTGGCCGCCGGACAGGCGCACGCCCTGACGGCCGATGATCGTGTCCAGCCCGTGGTCCATGGCCTCCACCACCTCGCGCAACCGGGCCACCTCCAGGGCCTGCCACAGGGCCTCGTCGGGGAGTTCGCGCCCCAGGGTCAGGTTGGCGCGCACGGTGTCGTTGAACAGCGCCGGATGCTGGAGGACGCAGGCCACGTGCTCGCGCACGACATCGAGCCCGATCTCGGTCACGGGCACGCCGTCGAACAGGACGCGGCCCCGCTGCGGCGGGTACAGGCCGAGGATGACCTGGACCAGGGTGGACTTGCCGCCGCCGCTGGCGCCCACCAGCGCCACCTTTTCGCCGGCCGCGATGTGCAGGGAGACATCGTGCAGCACCGGCTCGCGCTCCCCGTAGGCGAAGGTGACGTGCTCCACCGTCAGGCTCACCGTGGGCCGGCCGGCGAAGGGATCGCGCAGGTGGGGATAACGCGGTTCCTGCCGCAGGGCCAGCAGGGCGTTGATGCGGGTGAGGGCGGCCTGGGCGGCATACCAGGCATACTGCACGTTGAGCAGCTCCTGCACCGGGTTCATCATGAACCACAGGTAACCGAACACCGCCATCATCTGGCCCACGGTGAGATCGGAGAACACCACCATGAGCATGCTCACGGCGCGGAAGGTGTCGAAGCCCAGCAGGAACACGACGAAGGAAAAGCGGTTGGCGGCGTCGCTCTTCCAGGAGTAGGCGGCCGAGTGGTGCCGGATGTCACGGGCGCGGTCGATGACCCGGGCGATGTAGTGGCGCTCGCGGTTGGCGGCACGGATCTCCTGGATCCCGTCCAGGGTCTCCACCAGCGCCTGCTGGAAGATCTCGAAGGCACGGTTTTCCCGCTTCTTGAGCTGCTTGACCTTCTTGCCCAGGATCACGGTGAACCAGATCACCAGCGGGTTGCCCAGCAGGATGAACAGGGCCAGCTGCCAGTGCATCCAGACGAGGATGGCACTGATGCCCACCAGTGACAGGACGGCGACCACCACCTTGCTCACCGAGGTGCCCACGAACTCGTCGATGGCATTGACGTCGGTGACGAAGCGCGACGCCACCGCTCCGCTGCCCAGGGTCTCGTACTCGGCCAGGGACACCCGCTGCAGGACCTCCAGCAGCCGGCGCCGGATGCGGTAGCTGACATCCTTGGCCACCAGGGCGAACTGGCGCGTCTGCCACACCCCCAGCGCCAGCGCCGCCAGCCGCAGGCTCACCGTCAGCACCAGGACCGCCCCGATGTAGAGCACCGGCCCGTGCCAGGCGGGCGGGAACAGCCGGTCCATGGCGGCCACCAGGGTGCCCGGCCGCGCCAGCAGGACCTCGTCCACCAGCAGCGGCATGAGCAGCGGGATGGGGACGTTGGCCGCCACCGCCGCCACCGCCACCAGGTTGGCCAGCAGCAGGCGGCGGCGGTGGCGCAGGGCCGAGTCGAGGATGCCGCGCCAGGTGAAGGCCGGCGGAGGACTGGAGGCGGATCCGGTCACGGAGTGTGCTCGCACGGGGCTGAAACCACGCCGATTATGGCACGGCGGGGCCGGAACCAGGCCGCACGGGCGGGAATTTCTCACGGGAATCAACAGGCTGCCGATAAAATGTGCTAGAACACGCACATTTGCGGCCAGACGGACGGAAGCGGCAATGGGCCGAAGGGTCGATTTCAACACCCCCGAGCGGCGGCGGCCGCGGCGGGACAGCTTCGACGCCCGCCCGCGCCAGGTGGCGCAGTGGCTGGACGGGTTGCCGCGCGCCAACGCCGGGGAGACCGCCAGGCGCATCTTCAAGGTCCTGACCGAGACCAACGGCCTGCGCCTGCGCTGCCGCCACCGGGTCAACCTGCTGGAGAACCTGCGCGAGCCGGTGCAGTTCGTGCTGGAGCAGATGCAGCGGCACTTCGTGGGCGAGCCCGCACCGCTGCCCCCGCGCAAGCGCCAGATCGCCGTCGCCGCCCACAAGCTCACCCTGGCCATGGCCACCGGCTACAAGATCGCGGCCGAGGACCTGGTGGCCGAGAACATCCTGTTCCTGGACCGGCGCCATCTGGCGGTGCTGCTCCACCGGGCGGTGACCTATCTCACCCGTGCCCTGCTCATCGCCTACCAGACCTATACCGAGTTTCCGCAGCAGCCCTGGTCGGATCTCTACCGGCTCTACCGCTTCGCCGAGTCCCGGCGCCTGCACCGGGTGGCGGTGGCCGACGAGCAGCACCAGTACATCGTCAAGACCACGGTGGAGCAGGAGTTCGCCCGCGCCCTGCTGCTGTACCTGAGCTCGCCGTACCAGCTGCGCCAGGGCGAGGTGGGCAAGGTGCACGTCAACCTGGAGCGCTGGCTCTCGGCCATCCGCCTCCAGCCCACGGCGGGGGAAGGCGACAAGGGATTCATCGTCAACCTGGCGGGCGATGCGCCGCCGCAGCCCATTCACATGCGCGGCGACGACTGCAATCCCGCCGACTGCCGGCTGCTGTCCACCGCCGGGGTGGTGGCGTCCCTGCGCAAGGAGCTGGAACGCGACGCCGGCCGGGTCTCCAGCACCCTCATCACCATGGGCATGGAGGAGGCGGCGCTGCCCCGCGATCTGCTGCACCGCCTGATCCAGGCCTGGGAGACGCCGGCGGTGGAGCGTCCCCTGCGGACCGAGCTCAACGAGCCGGTCAAGGCCGCGGTGGGGCTCACGGCGGTGCACCATTTCCTGCTGCAACAGCAGCCGGGGGCGGAGACGGAGAATGCCCTGGAGGATCTGATCAACGGGCGCGCGCGCTTCGACACCCGTGCCGAAAGGGAGCAGGAAGTGGACGTGTGGGAGCTGGCCTACGCCCCGCGGGGGCCGGTCACGGGCATCGAGGTGGCCGGGGAGAAACCGGAACCGGCGGTGCCCGAGTGCCGCCTGGGCGACTGGGTGGTGGTCAACGAAAGCGCCGGGGGATTGCAGCTCGCCTGTGCCGGCCAGTGCGCCACCCGGGTGCAGGTGGGGGAACTCATGGCGGTGCGGCGCGAAACCGCCGCCGGGACCCGCTGGCCGGTGGGCATGGTGCGGTGGATGAAGGCCGGGGACGACGGCGGCGTGGAGGTGGGCCTGCTGCTGCTGGCCCCGGCGGCGGTGGCGGTGGGGGTGACCATGGCGGTGCAGCGCCAGGACGGCGGCGGCCGGCGCTTCGATCGCGCCCTGCTGGTGCCGGCCTCGGTGGCCAACCGCCACCAGGCGGCCCTCATCACCGTGCCCTACCCGTACCGGCCCGGCGCCGTGGTGACGGTCGTGGTCCAGGGACAGGAGACGCGGGCGAAGCTGGCCCGGGAAGTGGACAACACGGGGCTGTGCGCGATATTTCACTTCACCCCGCTGAACAGGCCGGCCCGGACCGGCGGCCCGCCCGACGAGTTCGACGAGGTGTGGAACCTGCTGTAACCGCTGCAGCGGTGCCCGCGGGTCAGCTCAGCCTGGCGGCCTTTTCCTGCACCTGATCCAGATCGCGCAGGTATTCCTGCAGGGCGGCGACGGCATCACCCCGGCTGTCGAAGGGGCCGCGATCCACCCCCTCGCGGCAGGCGAAATACCACTTCGATTCGATGGAAAAGAACCGGCCGGTGCGAAACGGGACCGGTCCGGTTTCTCCCTTCCGGTTCATTGGCCTGGTCATGGTCCCCTCGCTTGTGAAGTCCTGGAAGCGTAGATTTATATAGAGGGCCGGTGGTGCGGTGTCAAAAGCGCCGCCGGCCTTTTCGGACGGGCGGTAGCGGGCCGCCGACCGGGCGGTCCCGCAGAGGGGAGGGGAAGTTGGAGGCGTTTCCACCAGCCGAGGCCTGCTATGCGCGGGTGCGGCGGCGGTTCCTGGCCGCCGCCCGCGCGCGGGGCGCCCGCCTGGACAGCCTCACCCTGCCCGGGCGCGGGCCGGGGGGCGAGGCCCTGGCGGTGGACATCGCCTGGCTGGGCCCGGCCCGTGCCCCGCGGCTGCTGGTGCACACCAGCGGCCTGCACGGCGTGGAGGGCTTCGCCGGCAGCCTCGTCCAGCGGCGGTTGCTCGAGGTCCTGCCGGAGCCGCCGCCGGGCACCGCGGTGGTCCTGGTCCACGGCCTCAATCCCTGGGGCATGGCCTGGCTGCGCCGGGTCAACGAGCACAACGTGGATCTCAACCGCAACTTCCTGCCGCGGGGCGGCGACTGGTCCGGCGCGCCGCCGGCCTACGCCCTGCTGGACCCGCTGCTCAACCCGCCGTCGCCGCCCCGGGCCGACGGCTTTTATCTCCGCGCCCTGTGGCTGCTGGCCCGCCACGGGCTGCGGCCCTTGGCCCAGGGCGTGGCGGGCGGGCAGTACGATTACCCCAGGGGGCTGTTCTACGGCGGCCACCGCCCGGAACCCTCGGCCGCGGCCTACACCCACTGGCTGGAGTCCCGGCTGCCCGGGGTCGAGCGGCTGGTGACGGTGGACGTGCACACGGGCCTGGGGCGGTGGGGCCGGGCCATGGCCCTGCACGAGCACACCGGCGGGGCGCTGGATGCCGCCGCCCGTGCCCGGGCCGGCCTGCAACCCGGGGCGCCCGCCTACACCGCGCGCGGCGCCATGGTCCACATGTACCGGCGGCTGGCCGGTGACCGGCCGCTGGACGTGGTGCTGCAGGAGCACGGCACCTGGCCCCTGCTGCGCATGCTCCACGCCCTGCGCGAGGAGAACCGCCAGTATCACTACGACGACCCGCAGCGGCTGGACCATCCGGCCCGCCGGCGGCTGCTGGCCGCGGCCTTTCCCGCCTCGCGGCGCTGGCGGCGGCGCTGCGTACACCACGGGGTGACCCTGGTGCGGCACCTGCTGGAGGGCCTGGCAGGGAGCGAAAGCTGACAACAATGCCCGTTTCGTGTCCGTTTCCTTGACATGTCCCTGAAACGGGCTAGGTTTTGAGGTAACGGCCGCCACCCCCGAGGGGGCAGACATGGACCCTGCCGGCTTCACCAGTGCCCAGGTGGCCCGTCTGAGCGGCGTCAGCCTGCGCCAGCTCCGCCACTGGCGCCGCACCGGGCTCCTGGTGCCTGCCGCCGTCACCCGCGGCGGCCATGCCCGCTATGCCTTCTCCGACCTGGTGGCCGCCCGCGCCATCCGCCGGCTCATGGACGCCGGCATCCCCGTGCGCCGCCTGCGCCGTTGCGTGGAGGCCATCCGCCGCCGCCTGCCGGAGCTGGCCCAGCCCCTGGCCGCGCTGTCCGTGGTCGCCACCCCCGATGCCCTGCTGGTGTTCCATGCCGGGACCGCCTTCGAGGCGGTGAGCGGCCAGGCCTGGATTCTCGATATCGCCGAGCTGGAGCGGGACCTGCGCCGCAGGCTGGCCGAGGCGGGACAGGCCCCGTGGCAGCCGGACCTGTTCGCCGCGGAGGATTCCGCCGGTTCCACCACCGAGGGGAGGACCGCATCATGAAGATCATCACCGTTGCCAGCTGCAAGGGAGGGTGCGGCAAGACCACCACGGCCCTCAACCTGGCGGCCTGCTATGGCTGGGAAGGCCACCCGGTGCTGCTCCTGGACCTGGACCCGCAGGGCCACGCCACCCTGGGCACGGCCCTGGACTGCCGCGACGATCCGGGCCTGTACGAGGTCTTCGCCCGGCGCATGGACCTGGAGGACGTGGTGATCCCCGACGTGGTGGCGGGCATCGACCTGGTGCCGGCCACCCGCTCCCTGGGGCAGGCGGAGGCCCTGCTGGCCGACTGGCCGCGGGAGAAGGAGCTGGCCCTGCGCCTGGGGCCGCTGGCCGGGGCCTACCGCTACGCCGTCCTGGACTGCCCGCCCAGCCTCGGCCTGCTCACCACCAATGCACTGCTGGCGGCGGACCTGGTGCTGATCCCGGTGGAGATGAGCCTGTTCGGGCTGGACAGCGTGGAGCGGCTGCTGGCCCACATGGCCCGGCTCGAGGCCAGGTACGAGACCGCCATTCCGTTCCGGGTGCTGCCCACCATGGTGGACCGGCGCACCCGCCTGGCCCGGGCCTTCCTGCGTGAACTGTGGGCACGCTATCCCGAGCAGGTGCTGCCGGTGCTGGTCCACCACACCGTGCGCCTGCGCGAGGCCACCTGCCGCGGGTTGCCCATCATCGATTACGACGCGGAATCCGCCGCCGCCCATGACTACCGCCAGCTGGCGCGCCTGCTGGCGGCGGAGCCGGCGCCCCGGGCGGCGGAGGCGCTGCCCGCGCACGAGCCCGAGGCGGTGCCCGCCTAGGCCGCCACGTTCTCCTCCCGGCCCGGTCCCCACCGGGCGTCCCCTGCGGCGGGCCCTGCGGCCCGCCGTTTTTTGGAACCCGTCCCGGAATTCCGTGCGCCCCGCGTTGCGGGTCAACGCCCGCGCCAGCGGGCCCGTGCAACGAGTACCGTGCTGCGCGGCGCTGCCTCGCCGGCGCGGCCGGGGGGATCTCGAGCCAGCTTCCACTCACCGCCGGGCGGTGAGGACGATGCGGGTGGGGGTGTCGCGGCGCACGCGGAAGGGCCGGCCGGTGCCCGCGAAGCGGCGCAGGATGCGCCGGGCCTCGGCGTGGACGCGCTCGGCGGCACCTTCCAGGATCACCTCGTCACCCCGGTAGTGGATGGCCACGTCGTCGTCGCGCTGGTGCTTCATCGCCTGCCTCCGCGCTGGTTGCCGCTGGGGGCGGTGCGCCGTGGTGCCGGTGCACCGGCGTCCCCGGTCCCTCTCCCGGACAGGTTGCAACGCCCATGCCAGGGTGCCGGGGCCCGGCGCACGCGCCCGGGGTGTCCGGAAACGTCGGCGGGGTGACCCTGCGCGTCACCCCCGCGATGCGGGTTTGCCGGGTGATCCGCACAATTTCACTTAAGTTCCGGGGATGGGCGACCGACACAAGCCGGTAGGGTTCCATCACGGTGCGGGGTGCGCGTGCCCACTTCCGTTCTCATCTGCGACGATTCCGCCCTGGCCCGCAAGCAGATGGCCCGGGCCCTGCCGCCGGGGCTCGACGGTGCGGTGACCTTTGCCAGCAACGGGGCCGAAGGCCTGGAGGCCATCCGTGCAGGCAGGGGCGAGGTGCTGTTCCTGGACCTCAACATGCCGGTGATGGACGGCTACGAGGTGCTGGCGGCCATCCGGCACGAGGACCTGCCCACGCTGCCCATCGTGGTCTCGGGCGACATCCAGCCCGAGGCGCGCCAGCGGGTGATGGGGCTGGGGGCTCTGGAGTTCATCCGCAAGCCGGTGGATGCGGACGAGATCCGGCGCATCGCCGAGAAGTACGGCCTGCTGGGCGGGGAGCCGGCCGCCTCCGCCGCATCGCCGGCGGCGGAGGTCACCGTGGACCGTTTCGACGGCTACCGCGAGATCGCCAACGTGGCCATGGGCCGGGCCGCCGACCTGCTGGCCCGGCTGCTGGACGCCTTCGTGATCATGCCGGTGCCCAACGTCAACATGATCGAGGCCGCGGAGCTGCGCATGGCGCTGGCCGCGGTGGGCGACGGCCAGCGGGTGTCGGCCGTGTGCCAGGGCTTCATCGGTCCCGGGGTGGCGGGCGAGGTCCTGTTGATCTTCAACGAGAACAGCTTCCGTGACATGGCCGACCTCATGCACCACGAGGGCGAGCTGGATGATGCCGCCGAGATGGAGCTGCTCATGGACACCTCCAGCGTGGTCACCAGTGCCTGCCTTTCCGGTATTGCGGAGCAGCTGGACCTGCCCATGAGCCTGGGCCATCCCATGGTGCTGGGCCGCCACGTGGACACCGGTGAGCTGCTGGCCGGCGAGCTGCAATGGAAGCAGACCCTGGCGGTGGAGATGAGCCTCGCCATCGAGAATCGCAACGTGAGCTGCGATTCGCTCATTCTGTTCACCGAGGACTCCCTGCCCACCCTCGATGAGCGCATCGGCATCCTGCTGGAGTGAATCCGATGAACGCGCCGCAAATGGACATCAAGGAATTCCACTGGATGCTGGACATGCTCCAGTCCATCGATGTGGGGCTGGTGGTGGTGGATCGCGAGTTCCGGGTCCAGGTGTGGAACAGCTTCATGGAGAACCACAGCGGCCGCCGGCCCGATCAGGTCATCGGCCGGCCGTTGTTCGAGACCTTTCCGGACCTGCCCGAGTCGTGGCTGCGGCGCAAGGTGGAAACGGTGATGACCCTGCGCAGCCGGGCCTTCAGCACCTGGGAGCAGCGGCCGTTCCTGTTCCGGTTCCGCAACTACCGGCCCATCACCGGTGTGGCGCGCTACATGTACCAGAACGTCACCCTGATTCCGCTGCTGTCGGTGGACGGGCAGGTGGGGCAGGTGGGCATCATCATTTACGACGTTACCGACATCGCCGTCAACCGCAAGGCGCTGGAGGCGGCCAACGCCAAGCTGGCAGCGCTGAGCCGGACCGATGCCCTGACCCGGCTGCCCAACCGGGGCTACTGGCAGGAGCGCCTGGAACAGGAGTTCCGGCGCCAGCGCCGCACCCGCCAGCCCTGCGCCCTGGTGATGTTCGACATCGACCACTTCAAGAAGGTCAACGACACCTACGGCCACCAGGCCGGCGATGCGGTGATCCGGGCAGTGGCCGATGCCGTGCGCCAGACCGCCCGCGCCACCGACATCCCCGGGCGCTACGGCGGCGAGGAGTTCGGCGTCATCCTCATCGACACCACGGCCCGCAACGGACGGGTCTTCGCCGAACGCCTGCGCAAGCGCATCGCCGCCACCCCGGTGGAGCACGAGGGCAGAACCATCGTGTTCACCATCAGCCTGGGGATCGCCGAGGCGACCGAGACCATGGACACCCCGCAGCAATGGCTGGAGGCGGCGGACCAGGCGCTCTACAGCGCCAAGCGCGGCGGGCGCAACCGCACCATCATCCACCAGGACTGACGCCGGCCCGGCTCACTTCTCCCATTCGCGCAGGATGGGGGCCTCCCGTTTCTCCAGCAACTGCTCCTCGGCCTGGAGCTCGGTGGCCGCAAACATCACCTTGATGATGCTCCGGTCGTCGGGGGCCTGCCGGGCGCGCAGGCTGCGGGCGTGATCGCGTGCCTCCCGGTACTGCTCGAACTCGGCCAGCTTGGTCAGCTCCTTGACGGGGGACCCGGCCGCCTGCTGGATGCGGTAGACGTAGTATGGCATGACGTCGATGCCCGATGGAGAAGGGGCAGCGATTATAGCAGGCCACACACTCCGCTCCCAACCATACCCGGATACGGTTCGTGGTTTTGGCCTGGACCTGATTCCGAATGCCGCGCTGGTCGTGTTGCGGGGTCCACGGCGGTGCCGGCAGGGTTGCCGCGCCGTGCACCACCCGATTGGTACAGGCCGGCGGCACACGCAGCCCAGCCGTTATAATGCGGCGATGGACACTGCACCTGTCCCGCCCCGCGACCCCGACTGCTTCGCCCTGCGGTCGCCGGCCCCGTTTCGCGGCACCGTGCATCTGGTGGAGCTGGGACAGGCCCAGGCCGTCACCGATGACGGCCGGCACTGGCGCCTCCAGGTGCGCGCCCGGGTGCGCCCCGCCCCGGGGCAGCCGCTCTCGGAGCGGCGGCGGGTGGTGGTGTACGGCCTGTGGACCGAGCGCGGCGGACTGGCGCCGGCACCGTTGCCACCCATGGTGGATGCGGACGACATCGCCCGGGAGGCCGCGCCGCTCCTGGAGGCCCTGCCCGCGGCCGCCGGGCGGCTGCCCT